>NZ_JBWYIS010000016.1:0-54932 GCF_056779945.1 Acinetobacter sp. ANC_7635
TAATTAAACCCTTGTAATTAAATAAGAAGCTCCATTCAGTTAATTTATGCCAAAAGATTGATGATTCTTGCAATTAAAAAAACAACAATAAATGTCAGTATGCCTATGAGGATTTAAATAATTTCAGGGACATAGTTGATGCAATACAATCCGATCTATTACACAGATGAACACTTTGCATTTGCAGATGCAGTAAAAAAATTTGTAGAAAAAGAAATTATTCCCTATGTAAATGAGTGGGATGAAGCCGAATCTTTTCCACGAGAACTCTACAAAAAAGCTGCAGAAGTTGGATTGATGGCATCAGGTTTTGATGAAAAATACGGTGGTATCCCTGATACAGATGCATTCTATACTTTATTGGGGTGTGTGGAGTTGGCAAAGGCTGCATCAGGAGGGTTAATCGCTTCATTACTTTCACATATGATCGGTGCACCGCCAATCAATAGCTTTGCAAGTGAAGAGGTGAAAGCAGAGGTTTTGCCACAAATCTTATCAGGTGAGAAGATTTCGGCATTAGCAATAACAGAACCGGGAGGGGGGTCTGATGTTGCAGCACTTAAAACAAAAGCAGTAAAAGAAGGTAATTACTATGTAGTCAGTGGCGAAAAAACCTTTATTACTTCTGGTATTCGCGCTGATTACTATACCGTTGCCGTTCGAACTGATCCTGAAGGAAAAGGACCCAATGGTATCTCAATGCTACTGATTGATGCCCATACACCAGGTATTACAAAAACGAAGTTAGATAAAATGGGATGGTGGGCTTCTGATACCGCTCATCTACACTTCGATCAAGTTAAAGTGCCTGCAAGAAATTTGATTGGTCCTGAGAATATGGGTTTCTTTGTTATCATGAATAACTTCAATATGGAGCGTTTTTTCTTGGCTGCGAGTAGTTATGGTTATGCAAAAGTTTGTTATGAAGAAGCTCTAGATTGGGCTCAACAGCGACGTACTTTTGGTAAACGCTTGGTAGATCATCAAGTTGTTCGTCATAAATTGGTAGATATGGCAACACGTTTACAAACGACTCGCGCTTTACTTGAAGATACGGCATATAAAATGGGGCGTCCTGAACTTCAAGGGAATGAAATGATTGCACAAATTTGTATGCTCAAAAACGTAGCAACGCAAACTATGCAATTCTGTGCTGATGCAGCCGTTCAAACACTAGGTGGCATGGGCTTTATGCGTGGCATGAAATCTGAACGTATATATCGCGAAGTTAAAGTGAATATGATAGGCGGTGGAGCTGAGGAAATTATGAAAGATTTGGCAAGCCGACAGCTGGGCTTCTAAAAGAAATAAAAAGGTGGATAAGCCACCTTTTTTAATTGATCAGATATAAAGTTAAGCATTCATTGCCATATCCCAGACGATATTGGTTAACTCATCAAGTGACATTTTCCCTTCTGGATTGTACCAAGTTACGGTCCAAGCGATTGAACCACCAATCAGTCTTCGCCAGATAAAAGGATCGTGCTTAATTTTGCCTTTGTCATGTAATACCTTGATGACACTCAGCCATATCCCTTCATAATCATTTCTTAATTTTAATAGTTTCTTCTGATTTTCCTCAGAAAGTGAAAACCATTCATAGACCAATACAGCCATAGCGGAACCTGTATCCCCAGAGATCGCATCGAGTTCAGCTTTAATCAGAGCCTTGAGTTGTTGCTCTGGATGGTCTGAAGTGGATATGGCACTTTCAAGGCAAGCGTGATTGTAAATGATGGTTTGTTCCATCACATGCGCCAAAATATCGTCTTTGGTTTTGAAATGATGAAATAAACTTCCAGATTGGATGCCAATAAACTGTGCGAGTTCACGAACAGTGGTTTTGGCATAACCTTGTTTATGGAATAAATAAGCTGCCCCCAAAAGTAAACGACCACGTGGTGTATCGTCAAAGCAGGCTATTGGTTGAATTTGGTCAATAGAGGTCGCGATCATCTTGTTATTTTATCCTATTTTGTTTTCTAAACGCGTTGCTTCCATGCAAATTTTAGCGCAATAAGCAGATTTGCAAATAATAATAACATTTTGCACTTTACAAACCAAGCGCTTGCTTGGTAGATTAAGCTCAAATTCTAAACAGAATAATGAGATGGTTATGACAAATATTCAGGACGAACAAAAAATTGTAAAAATTGGCTGTGCTTCAGGTTTCTGGGGAGATACCAACACAGCTGCATTTCAATTGGTACACATGTCGGATATTAACTATTTAGTATTTGATTATCTTTCAGAAATCACCATGTCTATCATGGCAAAAGCCAAAATGAAAGATCCTTCTCATGGATATGCATTGGACTTTGTTAGTCGTGTTATGACACCGCTCATCAACAAAATTGCGGACAAGAAAATCAAAGTTGTAAGTAATGCTGGCGGTGTAAATCCATTGGCATGCCGTGATGCACTTCAAGAAGTGATCAAAAATGCTGGTTTAGATTTGAAAGTTGCGGTGGTACTTGGTGATGATTTAATGGATCAGCACGTTGAACTTCAAAAACAAAATATAAAAGAAATGTTTAATGGTGAGGATCTTCCTCCACATGTCGCAAGTAGTAATGCTTATTTGGGTGCTGTAGGGATTCGTGACGCTCTGGATTTAGGTGCAGACATTGTGATCACAGGTCGTGTCGTGGATTCGGCTGTGGTGATTGGGCCTTTATTGCATGAATACAAATGGGATTTAGCGGATTACGATAAATTGGCACAGGCGGCACTTGCAGGTCATGTGATTGAGTGTGGTGCACAATGTACTGGCGGTAACTTCACAGATTGGCGTTTGGTTGAAGGCTTTGACAATATGGGCTTCCCAATTGTTGAAGTGAAAGCAGATTCATCATTTGTGGTGACTAAGCCAAATGGTACAGGTGGTTTAGTATCTCCGGGTACGGTAGGCGAACAAATTGTATATGAGATTGGTCATCCACAAGCTTATCTATTGCCTGATGTAACGGCTGATTTTAGCCAAGTCAAACTTGAGCAAGTGGGTGTGCATCGTGTACTTGTGACAGGTGCAAAAGGTACAGCGCCAACACAACACTACAAAGTAAGCACGACCTATCCTGATGGTAACCGTGTATTAGTCAGCTTCTTACTTGCAGGCCAAGATGCAGAAGAAAAAGCTTATGCCGTTTCTAATGCAATTTTAAATAAAGTTGAGCGTGTAATGGCGCTTCGTTCAATTCCACCATTTACTGAAAAATCTATTGAGATTTTAGGTACGGAAACAACTTATGGTGCAAACCGACGTGTGCAAAATCCACGTGAAGTTGTGGTGAAAATTGCAGTTAAACATATGTTTAAAGAAGCATGTATGTTCTTTGCTTCTGAAATTGCACAAGCTTCTACAGGTATGGCACCTGCATTAACAGGGATTGTGGGGGGGCGTCCAAAACCATCTCCAGTAATTAAATTATTCTCGTTCTTGGTAGAAAAATCGAAATTAAATATCGAGGTGGATATCAATGGCGAGCGTCATAAAGTTGATGTTCCGCATGGTGAAGCACCACAAGAAATCCCAACCATTCCAGCAGGTGAAGTGGCAACTTTAACAGGTAATGAAGTTGAAGTGCCTTTAGTACAAGTTGCACATGCACGTAGTGGTGATAAAGGTAACTACAGCAACATCGGTGTACTTGCACGTAAACCAGAATTTTTACCTTGGATTCGTGCATCTTTAACTGAAGCGAATGTTGCGGAATATATGAAGCATGTGTTTGAAGGTGGTAATGGTGGCGAAGTACGTCGCTATGAATTGCCGGGCTTAAATGCACTTAACTTCTTGTTAATTGATGCGCTTGGTGGTGGTGGTGTTGCAAGTTTACGTATTGACCCACAAGGTAAAGCCTTTGCACAGCAATTATTAGATATGCCAGTGAAAGTGCCTGCAGATTTACTGTAAGCATAAATTTGGGCATCGCCATGGTGCCCAATCTAAAACAATTTACATCAATTAAAAATGGAAATATGCGCAATGGGTTATCAATCAATTTTTAGAAATGATGCATTCGCTGGCAAAGTCGTGATTGTAACAGGTGGTGGCTCGGGCATTGGTCGTTGTACGGCGCATGAGCTTGCATCACTTGGTGCGCAAGTGGTGATTACAGGTCGTAAGATCGAAAAACTTGAAAAAGTGATTGCTGAAATCACTGAAGATGGTGGTCGTGCACATGGCATCGTGTGTGATAACCGCGAAGAAGAACAAGTTAAAAAAATGATTGCGGAAGTGATCGAAAAATTCGGTCGTATTGATGGTTTAGTGAATAACGCAGGTGGTCAGTTCCCATCAACATTAGAAAGTATTTCTGCCAATGGTTTTGATGCGGTCATCCGTAATAACTTACATTCGACCTTCTATCTTATGCGTGAAGCCTATAACCAGTGGATGGCAAAAAATGGCGGTGCCATCGTCAATATGGCAGCAGATATGTGGGGCGGTATGCCGGGTATGGGGCACTCAGGTGCAGCACGTTCAGGTGTTGATAACCTGACCAAAACGGCTGCGGTGGAATGGGGTAAATCAGGTGTGCGGGTAAACTGTGTGGCACCGGGTTGGATTATCTCATCAGGGATGGATACCTATTCAGGCCCTGTCGCAGAATTCATTATCCCAAACCTTTCAGGCAATGTGCCTTTACAACGTATGGGAACAGAATCGGAAGTGTCTTCAGCGATTGTGTATTTACTTTCTGAAGCGGCCAACTTTGTTTCAGGGATGACAGTACGTATCGATGGTGCGGCTTCACAAGGTACACGCGTATTCCCATTATCATCTGCAGAAAATAGTGAGTCTTATAACGGCTTCCACCGTGCATTTATTCCAGATGTACTAAAGAAAAAAGACGAAAAGAATTAATCCAGATTATAAGGAACAAGGAGGAAACGGAATGGCAGTGATTCAGTCCGAAGTTGCAGTAGGAAGCGAAGTATTTGAACAGAATAAAGCGAAATTGCTCGAGCAAATCGAAGAGATTCGAGCGATTCAAAAAAGTGCGCTAGATCGTTCTTATAAAGCTAAGCCTAAGTTTGATAAAAAAGGAAAGATTTTACCGCATGAGCGTGTGCGTATGTTGCTCGATGCAGATTCTCCATTTGTAGAGTTGTGTGGTCTTGTGGGTTACAAGATGCATGATGATAAAGATGGTTCAGAAGCAGGTGGCGGGATCATTGCAGGGATTGGTTTTGTAAACGGTACACGTTGTATGGTGGCTGCCAATAATAGTGCGATCAAAGGTGGTACGATTGCTCCAATGGGTGTACACAAAAGCCTTCGTTTACACCAAATTGCGTTAGAGCAAAAATTACCAATCATTACTTTAGCAGAAAGTGGTGGTGCAAACTTAAACTACGCAGCAGAAGTATTTACTGCTGGTGGTACAACCTTTGCCAACCAAGCACGTTTATCTGCAAAAGGGATTCCACAAGTCTCTGTAGTCCATGGTAATGCCACAGCAGGTGGTGCATACCAACCGGGTCTTTCTGATTATGTGATTACGGTACGTAAGCAAACTGAAATGTTGCTTGCAGGACCGCCATTGTTATTGGCAGCAACAGGGGAAGTGGCAACTGCTGAAGAATTGGGTGGTGCAGAAATGCATGCACAAGTGGCCGGTACAGCAGAATACTTAGCAGAAAATGATGCTGATGGTATCCGTATCGCACGTGAAATCTTTAAGCATTTAAACTGGAAAGAGCAAGTTAAGCTTGAAACACCAGAATATAAAGAGCCACGTTATTCAGCAGAAGAATTACTTGGCATCATTCCATCAGATCCAAAACAACCATTGGATATGAAAGAAATCATTGCACGTATTGTTGATGATTCTGATTTCTTCGAATTTAAAAATGAGTATGATTCACATACGGTATGTGGTTGGTCGCAAATTGGTGGTATGCACTTAGGTATCATTACTAATAATGGCCCGATTACGCCACAAGGTGCAGCAAAAGCAGCACAGTTTATTCAATTATGTGAACAAACCAAACGCCCAATTTTATTCCTGCATAACACCACAGGTTTTATGGTGGGTACAGATGCAGAACAAAACGGCATCATTAAACATGGTTCTAAACTGATCCAAGCTGTTGCGAATTGTACAGTGCCGAAGATTTCGATCATTGCACATGGTTCATACGGTGCTGGTAACTATGCAATGTGTGGTCGTCCACTTGGCCCACAATTTATCTTCTCATGGCCGAACTCTCGTGTTGCGGTAATGGGTGGTGCGCAAGCTGGTAAGGTACTTCGTATTGTTGCAGAGGCGAAACAACGTGAATCTGGCATGGAGCCAAATGAGCAAATGTTGGACTTCTTAGAACAATCAACAGCGATGAAATTAGAGTCACAATCTACAGCGCTATTTAATACTGCAATGTTGCATGATGATGGCATTATCGACCCACGTGATACACGTAAATTGCTGATTTTCTTATTGCAAACGATTAATGAATCACAAGCACGTGAACTAAATCCAACACGTTTTGGTGTACCAAGATTCTAATAAATCCCTCTTGCGGAATATATTCCTCATCCCTGTGAAAAGTGAGGAATTCCCCCTCTTTTTAAAGTGGTGAGAAGCATGGCTTCGCAAGGGAGATTAAAGATTAAAAAAAATATTGAAATTTTAAGGAAGACAAAAATGAAATTTACTGAAGAACATGAAGCGCTACGCCGTACAACACGTCAATTTGTAGAAAACGAAATCAACCCATTTACAGCAGAATGGGAAAAAGCAGGTCGTTTCCCAATCCACGAAGTATTCAAAAAAATGGGTGATTTGGGTTTATTGGGTATCTGTAAACCTGAAGAAAACGGCGGTTTGGCACTCGATTATTCTTATAACTTGGTGGTTGCAGAAGAATTAGGTCGTATCAATGTTGGTGGTGTTGCACTTGCGATGGGTGTACAAACCGATATGGCAACGCCTGCGATTGCACGTTTTGGTTCTAAAGAGTTACGTGATGAGTTTTTAACGCCAGCAGTTGCAGGTGAAAAAGTTGCAGCGATTGCAGTATCTGAGGTTCAAGCAGGTTCTGACGTTGCAGCACTAAAAACCACAGCAACTAAAGATGGTGATGATTACATCATCAATGGTCACAAAATGTGGATTACAAACTCTCTACAAGCAGACTTCTTCTGTTTATTAGCGAATACCTCTGATGGTAAGCCACACTTTAACAAATCAATGATTGTGGTTCCTGCAAATACACCGGGTATTACATTCTCTGAGCCATTAGACAAGTTAGGTATGCGTTCAAGTACCACTGCACAGGTGTTCTTTGACAACGTACGTGTGCCACAGCGTAACTTAGTGGGTCAAGAAGGCATGGGCTTTATGATGCAAATGCTTCAGTTCCAAGAAGAGCGTATGTGGGGTGCTGCTAACGCCATGGGTGGTATGTTGCAATGTATCGAAAAAACAATTCAGTACACTAAAGAGCGTACGACATTTGGTCAGCCATTAATTGATAACCAATATATCCATTTCCGTTTTGCTGAATTAATGACTGAGATCGAAGCGCTGAAAGCATTAACCTATCGTGCTTGCCAATTACATATCGAAGGCGAAAACGTAACGCAAATGGCGTCTATGGCAAAACTGAAAGCAGGTCGTTTAACGCGTGAAGTTGCGGATAGCTGCTTACAGTTCTGGGGTGGTAATGGCTTTATGGCAGATAACCCAGCAGCACAATTCTACCGTGATGGTCGTTTAGTATCGATCGGTGGTGGTGCGGACGAAATCATGCTTGGCATTATCTGTAAGATGATGGACATCCTTCCTGGTAAGAAAAAATAAACAGGAGATCTGATATGACATTATCAAGTTCAATTGCCAATTTAGAGGTTGATGGCAGCATCATCCTAGAGCAAGACGGTGGCATTTTAACGTTATGGTTAAACCATCCTGAAAGCCGTAATGCCATGAGCCTAAAAATGGTGGAATCCATTCAGGCTGTATTTACAGCAATTAAAGATGATGTGTCTGTACGTGCTGTAATTTTACGTGGTAAAGGTGGTCATTTCTGTGCAGGTGGAAACATCAAAGATATGGCGGGTATCCGTGCTAAAGCCATGGAAGTCGGCAATAACACACCTTATACCGATTTTAACCGTACCTTTGGTGCAATGATTGAGCAAGTGGATCAAGCACCGCAAACTGTAGTTGCTGTACTTGAAGGTGCTGTACTTGGTGGTGGTTTTGGTTTGGCATGTGTATCTGATGTAGCCATTGCTCATGCAGAAGCACAATTTGGCTTACCTGAAACTGGCTTAGGGATTTTACCTGCACAAATCGCACCGTTTGTAGTGACACGTGTTGGCTTAACTCAAGCACGTCGCTTAGCACTTTTAGGAATGCGTTTTAAAGGTCAAACTGCTTTAGAGGTGGGGATTGTGCATCAAGTGGTTGCAGATGAAGTTGAACTTGCATCGGCACTTGAAGAAACCATTACCCAAATCAAACGCTGTGCGCCATTGGCATCTCGTGCAACCAAAGCATTATTACATCGTACCACCAAAGAAGAATTGGGGCCGTTATTAGATGATGCAGCACGCCAATTTGCAGAAGCAGTGGCAAGTGCAGAAGGCATGGAAGGTACTATGGCGTTTATCCAAAAACGTCAGCCAAGCTGGGCAGAATAAACCACATTCCAACGCCTGTATGAATGTGAATTAAAAAGGATACGCTCCTCAAAACAAGAGGAGCCTAAAGAATATTGGTGGAACTATGGCGTTTACAAAAGTATTAGTTGCAAACCGTGGTGAAATTGCTGCTCGTGTGATGCGTACAGCAAAAGCCTTAGGTTACGAAACCGTTGCTGTGTATTCTGATGCCGACAAAAATGCGCGTCATGTACAAGTAGCAGATGAAGCTGTTTATATTGGCCCTTCAAAAGTATCAGAATCTTATTTGTCGATTGCAAATATCATCGAAGCGTGTAAGAAAACGGGCGCAGATGCCGTGCATCCGGGTTATGGTTTCTTATCTGAAAATACTGATTTTGCTGCAGCATGTGCAGAAAATGGCATTACCTTTATTGGTCCGCCAGCAGGTGCGATCGAGCTCATGGGTAGCAAGCGTTTGTCTAAAATCGCCATGATTGAAGCAGGTGTACCTTGTGTACCAGGTTATGAGGGCGACCAACAAGACATCGACTTTTTAGCAGATCAAGCGAAAAAAGTAGGTTTTCCATTGATGGTGAAAGCATCAGCAGGTGGTGGTGGACGTGGTATGCGTCTTGTACATCAAGAAGCTGATTTGCTTGAAGCCTTAAAAACTGCACGTTCTGAAGCAGAAAATGCGTTTGGTTCGGGTGAGCTGATTATCGAGAAAGCAGTCATTGCACCTCGCCATGTAGAAATCCAAGTCTTTGGTGATACACATGGTAACTACGTGTATTTATTTGAACGTGATTGCTCGATTCAACGTCGTCACCAAAAAGTAGTTGAAGAAGCACCATGTCCAGTATTGACTGAAGAAACACGTCAAGCAATGGGGAATGCCGCAGTTGCAGCCGCTAAAGCATGTAACTACGTGGGTGCAGGTACAGTTGAATTCTTACTTGACCAATCAGGTGAGTTCTATTTCTTAGAAATGAATACACGTCTACAAGTAGAGCATCCTGTAACAGAAATGATTACTGGTCTTGATCTTGTAGAATGGCAACTTCGTGTGGCAAACGGTGAAACTTTACCGCTTAAGCAAGAACAATTGACTATGAATGGTCATGCCATTGAAGTGCGTTTATATGCAGAAGACCCACGCCAAGACTTCTTACCACAAACAGGTAAAGTATTGCGTTGGCAACCTGCGGATTTAGAAGGCGTACGTATTGACCACGGCATGATGCCAACCGATGAAGTTAGCCCATTCTATGATCCAATGGTCGCAAAAATTATCGTACATGGTAAAACACGTACCGATGCAATCCGTTTACTTGCACGTGCGGTGAATGACTCTGTACTGCTTGGTGTAAACAGTAATAAGGAGTTTTTAGTTAACTTATTACGTCATCCACTTGTGGTGGAGGGTGATGTGAACACTGGTTTTATTCAACAGCATTTCCAAAGTGATGTGAGTTTGAATAAACAGAGTCTAAATTTAGAAAGCTTAGCATTGATTGCAGCGTTGTTGATAAATGCATCTGCGCAAACAGATTGGAACACAGGAGTTTCTTCAGCATTACCACTGAAACTTCGATATGATGATCAAAAGTTAGATCTCATTGTGCATCGTGATGGTCGTTCAGTGAGTGTTGAAACCTGTGGTGAAAGCCAGTCGATTGAGGTTGTAGCGCAAAATACACAGCAATTGATTTATAGCATTAATGGAATTCGACGTCGAATCGACTATGTTCTTGATGGTAATTTTGTTTATTTAGATCGCGCGAATGGCAACGTCATGGTGGAAAATATTACCTATTTACCACCTGAGACTGCCGATGTGGCAGGGGATGGTAAAATTCGTGCCCCAATGGATGGTGCAATTATAAATGTCATTGCTCAACCTGGAGAGCGTGTAACTAAAGGGCAAACATTATTGATTCTTGAAGCGATGAAAATCCAACAGCAAATTAAGTCAGATGTCGACGGTGTTGTGGGTGAAATCGTAGGACAAGTTGGTCAGCAAGTGAAAAAACGTCAAATCTTGATGAATATTGAGGTTGATGCTGAATAAGCAATAAAAAAAGCCATCTAACGATGGCTTTTTTTATGACCGGATTTATGCAAATACTGTTTGTACGGCACAGTAAAGCACCCAAAGAATTGCAATCGCAACTACAGGTTCTAAAACTTTTGCCCAAGTTGGTGTAGCCACTACTTCTGGCTCAGCAACATCGTGGTGATCATGTTGAACTTGATTGACCATGTCATGAAACTCCTTCATCGTTTGGTCTAATGATATCTCTTCTTGAATGACAGGTTGAGAACCAATCAACTCATTTAGGTTATTTGTTAGCCAAACCCAATCTTTTGCTTTACCAGAGAGATGTTCAACTTGACCCTGAAGTAATTCATTCATGCCTTGTAGTTGATAATGACCTGTTACATCAAGTTGTTTAAGTTCATTAAGCTGTAAGGTCAAAATCTCTGATGTCGCAGTTTCAAGTTCTTGATGAGACAGCGTAGACTGATTATGTTGAGATGTCGTCAAATGCCGTGCGACTTCTTGAATATAAAGTTGGTCAGCGGCATGAATTTCTTGGTATATTTTTTTTTCGTCTTTACGCCATAGGCTGATGAGTTTACCTAAAGCTAAGATATTTAATTCATTGAGATATTCATGCCGTTGTTCAGCTGGATACTGTTTCAACAGCTGAGGCTTTTGAATTTTGGTCTGCTCAACAAAATATTGTACTAAATCAAAAGCCATTCAACTCTCCTGTAAGTTTTTTCAATCCAAAATTCTTAAACTCGGTTTTTTCTTTGGTGCTTCATTTTCTTGATTTTGTTGCTGTTTAGATTCTATCGGATTTTCATCCGTTTGTGCATTGGCATATTCATCAGGATCAAAGAATAATCCTTGACCATTTTCTTTTGCATATAACCCGAGTACAGCATTGATTGGCACATAAATATCTTTGGAAACACCACCAAAACGTGCAGAAAAGGTAATCGCTTCATTGCTCATGTGTAGTTGATGCACAGCATGTGGCACGATATTTAAAACAATCTGACCGTCTTGAACGAACTGTGTAGGTACATCGGTATAAGGCTGTGTGGCATCTACCAGTAGATATGGGGTGAGATTGTTATCGCAAATCCATTCATAAATCGCACGTGCTAAATACGGGCGAGTTGGACTTAATTTGATTTCTTGATCAGACATGTGACTCACTCTTTTGCTTTTTTAAGCGGATTTTAATTCAGGACTATAACGTTTTTTTTCCTGAACCGTCATGGACTTAATGAAGGCTGGACGACTGAAAACACGCTGGCAATATAAATAAAACGGGCGGCATTGTTGCTTTGGAAGCTCAATACCCATCGTTCTTAACCGTATAAAAATCGGTGCCAACATGCAATCTAAAATTGTAAATTGTTCAGACATGAAATAAGGATAGTGCTGAAACAAAGGTGTCAGCGAGATAAGCGTATCTTTTAACTTTTTTTGGGCTGCCTTTTGTGCGTCAACATCAAGTGTGTCTGGGTGGCGCAACATATCATCTGCAAGTTTTAACCAGTCATTTTCAAAACGCCATATATATTGGCGTTGTTCTGCACGTGGAGCAGGAGCATCTGCATATAACTTATTCTGACGATAGCGATCATCTAAATATTCAGAAATGATGGATGTATTGAAAAGTTTTAACTCATTTTCAATCATCATCGGGAGTCGATTGTATGGATTTAAACTCGCAAGATCCTCGTTGTCTTCGTCGACAATAAATAAATTATGTTTAATTTGTTTTTCTGCCAGTAAGAAGCGAATCCAATGCGATCGAAAGTCATCTGCATGACTATAAATGGTGATGCCTTGTAATGGGGTGGTTTCGACTGACATATTCCAATCAAAGTATTAATGAATAGATAAGGATACTAAAAATGCACGCTAAAATCATCGTTTAATGAGCGATGCATATTAAAACACTTGAATTTTATATTGAGTCGTATTTATGTCTGGAACGTTTTTTTTTTAATTTTTATCCTTGCATTGTTGAAATTCAATCTTAAACTTTTTTATCCAAAGCGATGTAAAAAGCCGATCTTTAAATCGGCCTTGTGCACTAATGTATGATTCCAGTCCACCATTGACGGACGTCGCGATTGTTAGTTAATGCACTTGTGTCGCCTGGTCTAAGTTTATAGCCACACTTGTAAACCACTGAGAATTTTTGACCTAAAGATCGATGTACCAGACTGTTATTTTGTACAGGATATCCATCTGAGCATCCAACTAACTCTAATGCTTTATTTATGTTTTCATATGAAGACATTAATCTTTGTATGGGTCCATCACAAACATGCTTACCCGTATTGGATTGCCAGCACACGGCTAAAGCATCTATTGATTGTGAGTTATTTGCTTGTGCAATATTGGATGTACCTAATATTGTAGCGGCTACGGCGAATGATAAACATATTTCCCTATTTAACATTTTTATCCTCTTAATTTAAAAAACTGCATGAAAGTATTTTTAATGAAGTTATAAAAAGTTAACAATCCTCAAATTGGGATAGATGATTAAGCATATGTTTGTTTAAGTCAGTCAAAATAGAGCAATAAAAACTAGCGTCTTTTTATTGATATCAGAGTTTAATATTCATTTTAAAGTATCGTGTACGACTGATTTTCATGAGTAAGGGAAAATATAAAGATGAAAAAAAAACCTTGGCATAAGCCAAGGTTTTTTTTGTCCGAATTCGGAAAACGAATTAACGTTTAGAGAATTGTGGACGTTTACGAGCTTTACGTAAACCAAGTTTCTTACGTTCAACTTCACGAGCATCACGAGTAACGAAACCAGCTTGACGAAGAGCAGGTTTTAAAGTTTCGTCAGCAGCGATCAATGCACGAGTAATACCGTGACGGATTGCGCCAGCTTGACCACCGATACCACCACCAGCAACAGTGATGTAAAGGTCATATTTCTCAGTAGCATCTAAAAGCTCAAGTGGTTGACGTACAACCATACGAGCAGTTTCACGACCGAAGTATTGTTCTAAAGAACGGTTGTTAATAACGAGTTTACCAGTACCAGCAGATAGGAAAACACGTGCAGTTGCGGTCTTACGGCGACCTGTACCATAGTTAGTAGCCATGTGCTGTATCCCTTAGATGTCCAAAACTTGTGGCTGTTGAGCTGTGTGAGGATGCTCAGCACCAGCATACACTTTCATTTTCTTGATCATAGCATAACCAAGAGGACCTTTTGGCAACATGCCTTTTACAGCGCGTTGGAAGATTTCTTCTGGCTTGTGAGCAACTAATTTTTCAAAGTTAGTTTCACGGATACCACCAGGGAAACCAGTGTGGCGATAGTATTTCTTATCAAGTGACTTATTACCAGTTACTTGAACTTGCTCAGCATTGATAATTACGATGTAATCACCAGTGTCAACGTGAGGAGTATAAGAAGTTTTGTGCTTACCGCGTAAACGACGTGCGATTTCAGTCGCAAGACGACCTAAAGTTTTGCCAGAAGCATCAACAACGTACCAGTCGTGTTGAACTTCAGCTGGCTTAGCGCTGAGAGTTTTCATTAACCACTACCTATTATAGTTGGTTTGGACGGTGGAATCTGTCCAAACAAAAAGGAGAGCGAATTCTAGCGGAAAAACACTAGAACCACAATCAAAATATTAAGATTTCGAGGAGCATATTCTATTTAATTTAGATTGAAAAGTATAGCGGTTTATTTAATCAATTTCTTTTAGAATGAGGAAATAATCATAATAATAGCTTTGAGTTTTGATGAGTTCACAAAATAATAATGATCGTTTCTCTCCTCCTGTTCATCATTCAGATTTATCTTCACGCCATGATCAAATCAAAGTGAGCAAGGTGACGAAATTTTTGACCGGATTTTTATTCATTTTTCTCGGAATATATTTAGCGTTAGGCATGGTGTTTGGCACTATTTATGGAATCGATGTTTTAAGTGTCATTCTTATATATTCAATGTATGCACATTTTATGATTTTCCCTTGGATCATCTATTTAATCGGTGGCTTTGGTTTCTTGTGCATTAAAGATTCAACATTTTATTCAGCGCGTTCAACGATTGGACAGATTCTTTTGTTGGGTTTGTTCTTCATCATCGTGATTGTATGTGTATCCGAAGTCGCTCATGCTTTTGGTCTATTAAATGCAAGATTTCGTATGGATTGGCGCTAAAAGACTCAAAAGAACGATTAAAAAAATCAGAGGGCTAAGATTTTACCATTTTGGTATTGTTGAACATCCTACATTCGATCTGTATTAAAATAATAAAAATCCTTGAATGATGATCGTTATGCTTCCTTTGTATGTCACCAGCGGTGAGCCTGCTGGAATTGGTCCTGATATCTGTTTAAGCCTTGCGCAACGTTTGGATGAGCGGCCACTCGTCGTGCTTGCTGATATACAAATGCTCAAGCAACGTGCAGAAAAACTTCATCTTGAAGTTGAAGTGATTGAGTATCAAGGGCAACAAACATCGTCAAAAGTGGGTCAGCTTTATGTGGAACATATTCCTTTAAATGAAACTGTAGTACTTGGTGAGTTAAATGCTCAAAATGCGAGTTATGTCTTAGAGCAACTCCGCCGTTCTGCAGACTATGCGATGTCAGGTAAAAGCGTTGGCGTGGCGACAGCACCTGTACAAAAGTCAGTGATCAATGAGGCAGGTATTCATTTCAGTGGTCACACTGAGTTTTACCAAGAGTTTGCTGGTGTATTACGCGTGGTCATGATGCTGGCAACCAAAACCTTACGTGTTGCACTTGCAACCACGCACTTACCCCTTCGTGCGGTTGCGGATGCGATTACAGCTGAGCGCTTGCATCAGGTCATCGACATTCTGATTCATGATTTAAAATCAAAATTTAAAATCGAATCTCCCAAAATTTTGGTGTGCGGTTTAAATCCTCATGCAGGTGAAGATGGTTATTTAGGAGTGGAGGAGATCGAAGTGATTAATCCTGTACTTGAACGCTATCGTGCGCAAGGGATAGACATGAGTTTATGTCTGCCTGCAGATACCTTATTTACACCAGAAAATTTAAAAGATGCCGATGCAGTTTTAGCCATGTATCACGATCAGGGATTACCTGTGTTAAAATCGCAAGGATTTGGTGAAGCCATTAATATTACTTTGGGCTTGCCGTTTATTCGCACCTCTGTCGATCATGGCACAGCACTCTCCCTCGCAGGTACTGGACTTGCGAAAAGCTCGAGCTTACATGTGGCTGTGGACTTAGCGCTCGATTTAGCGCGTCAGTGATCTTGTCTTAATTACACGTTGGAAATCTTTATGTATCAGATTAATGCCTTAAACCCGAAAGATGAAGGGCATCACACGCGTAAGCGTTTTGGTCAAAACTTCTTACATGACCAACGTGTCATTGCCAAAATTGTGCGTTCGGTGAACCCGCGTACTGGTGACAATATTGTTGAAATTGGTCCAGGTCTTGCTGCTTTAACATCGCCTTTAATTGGTGAATGTGATGCTTTGACTGTCATTGAATTAGACCGTGATTTAGCAGCTGGATTACCCGGTCGTGTACCGCATCCTGAACGTTTAACTATTGTGGAAACTGATGCTTTACGCTACGACTTCACTGAATTGTTTGATGGTCGTCCGTTGCGTGTTGTCGGTAACTTACCTTATAACATTTCTACGCCTTTGTTATTTCATCTCTTAGAGTTTGGTGACAAGGTCAAAGACATGCACTTCATGTTGCAAAAAGAAGTGGTCGATCGTATTACGGCATCACCAAATACCAAAGAATATGGTCGTTTATCAGTCATGATTCAGTACTACTGTAAACCGACATTCTTGTTTGAAGTGCCACCAGGTTCGTTCAACCCACCACCCAAAGTAACTTCTGCGGTATTTCGCTTAGAGCCGTATGATGTAAAACCAATAGTGGCGAAGAATGAAAAAGCCTTGGCACGTTTAGTCTCCCATGTATTTACACAACGCCGTAAGACACTTCGCAACAGTTTAAAAGGCATGTTGCAAGAGGAAGGATTTGAAAAAGCTGGTGTTGATCCAATGGCGCGTCCAGAAACATTAACACTTACTCAATTTGTTGCACTTGCAGATCAAATGGTAGATGCATAAATGGCTGGTGAAAACATTCGATATAATTACGTGATTGGTGATGTTCAGGGCTGTTTTGAAGCTTTGAAAATGTTACTCAAGGAAATCAAATTTGATCCTGATCAGGATTTTTTATGGTTTGCGGGTGATTTAGTCGCACGTGGTGAAAACTCGATTGGCGCTTTACGTTTCATCAAGAAACTGGTCGATCGAGGCGTTGCTGCGACAGTCTTGGGTAATCATGATTTGACCTTGTTAGCGGGCGCAAGGGGCATTAAAGAGATTAAAGAGAAAGACAATACTCGTGATGTGATTGATGCGATTGACAGTGATGATTTAATCGACTGGTTACGCAAACAACCCTTATGTTTATGTCCAAATGAAAATATTGTCATTACACATGCGGGTATTCCACATATTTGGACAGTAGAGCAAGTGAAACAGTTTGCTCAAGAGGTTGAAGCGGTTATTGCGCATGATGATTTTGATGTTCTGGATGCATTTTTGAAAGAAATGTATGGTAAAGAACCTACATTATGGTCAGATGATTTAACAGGACATGAGCGCTTACGATGTATCGTGAATTATCTAACCCGTATGCGTTTGACTGATCCAGAGGGACGACTCGAATTTAGTTTTAAAGATGCTTTAGATGAGCCGATGCCAGCTGGCTATCAGCCATGGTTTGAATATGAGTCAAAAGCTGCTCAAACTCATCAAGTCATTTTTGGACATTGGGCTGCCTTACAGGGCAGAACAATATCTGCGCATATTCAGAATGTTGACGGTGGTTGTGTCTGGGGCAATCAATTAATGGCGTATCGTCTTGAAGATCAGCAAATGTTTGCTGTAGATAATCCTATGTTTGCATAGAATCTACTTTAGGTCGTTTTCGTCTAATAAAAAAGCCACTCATCAGTGGCTTTTTTATTTTCAATCGTGGGTAAATCAAGAGGTCGCTTTTAAAAAGTGAATAAAAGTAGGGAGCCAAACGGCTGTAAACGTTGCATTTACCGCCATACCAAATGCAGCATAACGACCAGCTACACTGCCTCGTTGCCAAGCTTGAGCTGTCCCAATTGCATGAGCTGCTAAGCCGAGTGCTAAGCCTGAGGCACGCTCATCATTAATATGACGTAGTATGAGTGGTGAAAAAGCTGCGCCGATAACACCAGATAAAATGACGATTAAAATGGCTAAGCTAATTGGTGCATGGAGTAAGGTCGCAATATTAATTGCGATTGGTGTCGTCACTGCACGTGTAGCGAAAGCCATAATGGTCGAATCCGCCATATGCAGTAAATAGGCTAAGCCCATAGGCAATGCGACTGCACTGACACTAGCAAACACTAATATTCCTAAAATGCCTTTTAGTGGTAAATCGTCATAACGCATCGCTGCAAGAGGGATCGCGAGAGCCACTGTGACGTATCCTAATAAATGATCAAAAATCGGATTGACATCTTTCATGTAGTGATCATAAGGAATACCAATAATCAGTAAGATGACGATCACAAAGAACATCCCGAATACAATTACAGGAACCTGTGGTACGACACGGTTACAGGGTTTTGAAATTAAATAGGCGAATAACGTAATAGCAAAGCCGATTAAAATTGCGAGCATATTTCTCTCCTATAACCAGCGTTTTGCCATTTTGGCGTAAACCCAAAGTGGAATAAGTGTACTTAACGTGAGTACGAGTAAAAAAAGAGGAATTTCTTTACCCATATGAACCAACATAACCAATGCCCCAGCACTAATTGGTAAAAATGCGAAAGCACTTTCTTTCATGATTTTATTATTTACATCGACAACTCTGGTTGGAAGAGTGCCAAATCTACGCCAAGCAAACAGTACAAGTAGTAAGGAAAGCAACCCGACAAGATTGCCCAGTTCGGGATGATTCAATTGAGTCATAAGCCAAACTGAACCTTCTCGGAAGCCAATAATAAGCACTATGGTGCCAATCCATGCTGGCCAATCTATCGTTTTCATCCACTGCATCATGATTATACTTTTAACATTATTTATCACGTTTTAACTGATTTATGATTTGATTTCAAACTCTTCTAAAGGTCTTTTAAATTGTTGCGCCTTATCACCAAGAATTTGATCAATTGGTAAATGTGCTTGTTTTATAAGTTGCTCTAATTTATGTGGCGCAATTTGAATATTTAAAATCAAATGACCTAGATCATCATAATGTTCAGACTGAATCACATTTAATTCATACAGTTGATTGCGTAATTTGCCATATTCAGGTCTGAGTGTGAGTTCAAATTGTTGTATTTGCCCCATTAAACACGCTTGAACGGCTTGTCGCAGTAAATCTAAACCTTGACTTGAGTGTGCTGAAACATAGACTCGATCAGGCAAATTGGGAGAAGCATAAATGATTTTAGGTTTTTCACCCGTTTGATCAATTTTGTTGTATACGCGTAGTATGGGCACTTGAGCCCCAATTTCTTTTAGGACTTTTTCAACAGCATCAATTTGCTCAAGCTTTTCTGGACTATTTGAATCGATAACATGTAAAAGCAAAGTCGCCTCAAGTGTTTCTTCAAGGGTTGCTTTGAATGACTCTACTAACGAGTGTGCAAGATTGCGAACGAATCCCACTGTGTCAGCCAAGACCAATGTTCCAATGCCATCCCAATTTAATCTTCTTAAAGTTGGGTCAAGAGTTGCGAACAATTGATCTGCTGCATACACATCACTTTCAGCAAGAATATTAAATAGAGTGGATTTTCCTGCGTTGGTATAACCGACTAGAGACACTGTTGGAATAGACGCTTTTTGACGCGCTGCACGACCTTGAATTCGTGTTTGGCGGACTTTTTCAAGTTTGTCTTTGAGCTGGGTTATGCGGAGACGAAGTAAACGACGATCTGTTTCTAATTGTGTTTCACCTGGACCACGTAAACCAATACCACCTTTTTGGCCATCTAAGCCCATGCGACCACCCACTAAACGTGAAGCGAGATGGTCTAACTGAGCCAATTCAACTTGTAGTTTACCTTCATGTGTGCGTGCGCGTTGTGCAAAAATATCTAAGATAAGGCGAGTACGATCGATGACACGACATTTAATAACACGCTCGAGATTACGTTCTTGAGATGGTGTGAGGGAATGATCGAAAATGACAATATCAGCTTCTACCGCTGCAACAAATTCGGCGATTTCTTCAGCTTTACCCGAACCAATAAAAAATTTAGGGTCAGGTTTAATGCGTTGAGCTTGTATATGTTCAAGAATCTCTGCACCAGCAGATTTGGCCAATAAACGAAATTCTTCTTGATCAAGATCTTCTAATATTTGGACATTAACACTCACCAAGACCGCACGTTCATTTGCTTGATTTTGTCCAGTAACTTCCACTCAGCTAATACTCCACATCAAAACTCTAGTGTAGAGGAAATTGAACAATTGAGGGAAATAGATTTAAATTAACCTAAAGCAGTTTTGAACATAAGTATAAACGCCAGCATAAATAAAAAGACGCCACCGACAATTGATGCCAATGAGAAGAGTGCCGACCAGATGGGAATGACTTGATTTGATGGTGATTGAGTTGTAGTTTGCATAATTTTTAAATCTATAAATTCGATTTAAAAATTATATTTTATTGGGTATTTGAATTGAAATTGAATTTTCAAATCTATGTATACGGTTTTTATAATCAATGCATCTCTGGTGAGCTCAGTATAGAATGGAGCTATAGTGGATAACGCCTGTTATTATTTAGTGAAATAATTTATGACAACATTAAAGCCTAAAAAACTCAATTTATTTTCAAAAACAGCGCTATATAGCCAAAAAATCATCTCAGGTACTGCTGCTGTCACTGAAGGGTTTTATTTAATTTTTAGGCATCAAATGTATAAAAATCCGAATAATCCAAACAATACTCGCTATGTACAACATTTTTGCCGTCGCTTATGCAAAGTTTTTAATATCGATTTACAAGTACATGGCAACATTCCTCGTGAACCCGCATTATGGGTGAGCAATCATATCTCTTGGTTAGATATTCCTGTATTAGGTTCGAGTGCGCGTGTATTTTTCTTAGCAAAAGCAGAAATTGAAAATTGGCCGATTTTTGGGAAACTTGCCAAGGGTGGTGGAACACTGTTCATTAACCGAGGTTCAGGAGATTCGGTCCGTATTAAAGAGCAAATCACAGAATTTTTGAAGCAAAATATTCCTGTCTTATTTTTTCCAGAAGCAACCACGACTGATGGAACTAAAGTCAAAAAAGTGCATGGAAGACTTTTAGCTGCAGCTATCGAGGCTCAAAAACCAGTGCAAGTTTGTTTAATCTGTTATGTCAATCAAGAGGGGGAGTTAGATCAGGTTGCTCCCTTTATCGGAAATATTGGATTTACAGCGCATCTCAAAGCAGTATTGGAAATGCCTCAAGTCGTTGCACATTTAACAGCTTTGCCCACGATTGATGTTACTGGACATACAGTTGAAAGCTTAACGAGAGAAGTGCAAATCAGAATGCAGGAAGGATTGGAAGTATTACATCAAAAAGTACTCAAAGCTTAATCAGTAAAAGCAGGGATCATGATGATCCCTGCTTTTACATGAATCCTTCGATTGGCAACCAGGAGATAACTTTCAAGCTTGCTTTTTGCCACCATTTCATTTTTGGTTCTTTGGTATAGATTTTAATACCTTCAGGTGTCGCTTGTTTCCAATTAATATTATTTTGTGAATCTAGAACTAATTTATAGGCATATTTTTTTAGGTTCTGATCCATGGTTTTATGCACAGCTTGCGCTAGGGGCTGGCTGTTTAAAATGACGCCTATTTCAGTATTTAAATTGGCTGAACGTGGATCAAAATTAAATGATCCGATAAATACTTGCTTATCATCCAAAGCCATCATTTTTGCATGCAGGCTTGAGCGACTCAGCCCTTTAAGGCTCACTTTGGACTGCTTAGAAATTTCAATATTATTTTTATTTTGGAATTCTTCTGGCAAAGCAGGGAGGAACTCATATAACTCTACGCCGTTTTGCAGTAAATCTTGACGGTATTTCGCATAAAACGCATGTACAAGTGCAACATCATTGGCTTTAAAAGAGTTGGTCAGTACACGAACTTTAACGCCATCTTGTGCGATTGCACTTAAACGTTGCTCACCCTTGCGCTCAGGAACGAAGTAAGCGGAAATGATATCGACACTTTTTTCTGGTTTCTCTAAGCGTTCAACCAGTTGAAAGTTGAGATGTTCTTCTTTCTTAGCTTTCGCTTTGATTTTTTCAGGAGAATCTTTGATGACTTCTGCTTTCACCCAATCCAGCTTAATTTCTTGATTGAGCCAACGATCAAAATCATGAGATTCACGAGTAATTTCAACATAACTACGTACAGCACCATCATCAAAGTGCTCTTGCAGTTGCTGTTTTAAACCTTCATAGCGCAATGTATATTGTTGATGATTGACAATATTTTTAACTGGATAGGCATATTCATGATTCCAGTACTCATCAAATGAGTGTGTAATATCACTTACTGCATGACCGACAAGCATGACATCAACATCTGAAAATTGATATCGGTCACTGACATTGTAGTATTGATTACTCATATTTCGGCCGCCAATCAGGGTAATTTGATTGTCAGCTGTAAACGTTTTGTTGTGCATCCGTCGATTGATACGTTTCAGATCCAAAATCATATCAACGGGTCTAAGGCGTCGGAATTTATAAGGATTGAATAACTTTACGTCAATGTTTTGATGTTGATCCAGCGCGAGATAAATACTTTCCATCGTCTTAGCGTTATTATCATCCATTAACAATCTGACTTTTACACCACGATCAGCAGCTTGAATGATTTTATAAAGAGCCAATGCACCTACACGGTCGTTATCCCAAATGTAATATTGAAGGTCGAGTGTTTTTTCGGCTTTCTCAATTAATTGAAAACGTGCAGCTATCGCTTCGATTGGATCATATAAAACATGAAAACCTGTTAATTCAGGATTCTTAATTTTCAAAGGTTCGACAATTTGCGCCAATGAAGTGTCATGAGTGTCGATGTCATACGCATATTGAGGTGCAACAGCTTGTTGAGTGGGTAAAGTTGAGCATGCGGGTAAAGCAAGAATCAAACATGAACTCATGATGAAGCGCATTTTAAAAGATGTTTTCTTTTGGCGATTCAATTGTTGAGATTGATTCTTTTCCATGTGATTTGCTTGCATAATCTATTCTTTGAACTCAATGTGCTAAAGTATAAAGAGCACCATTTAAAAGATAAATGAACCACTCAGATTATTCGTCTGATTTAATGAAAGAGATTGAATATGTGGACAACAAATAACATCCTTGCTGCGTTCTATATTATTTTCTCGCTCTTCGCTATTTGGGGAGTCACGCAAGCATGGATGAGCCAATCTCGAACTGAAACCATACATCCATTTAAAGCCTTTGTTCATCTCTTGGCATTTTATCTTTCTTATTTACTTGTTCCGTTGTGGTTTTTTAGTATTTTTGCTACTTGGCAAGGTATATTTTCATTGCATGAAGGTGTGTTTATTTTCTTGTTGAGCAGTGTATTGATTTATGCACGTTTCATTGAGCCACATCGTGTAGTAGTGAATAACCTGAGTTACAAGTTAAGTTCGGCGCAACCCTTTAAACATCCGATTAAAGTGGCATTAATTGCAGACTTACATATTGGATTGTTTTCTGGGCATGAAAGACAACTGAAAATTATCGTGAATAAGATTAATCAAGCTCAACCAGATTTAGTGGTTGTGGCAGGTGATTGGACCTATGAACCAGAAAATAAGCTGGCAGAAGAGCTCCGAGTATTAAGAGAAATTCAAGCGCCTGTCTATTCTGTGAATGGTAATCATGATGAGCAATATCCAGGTCCACCGATTCAGGCATTATTAAAAGATGCGCTAGCTTCAAATCAGGTGATGGATATTGAAGGTAAGATTGTTGAGTTTGATGAGTTTAGATTGATTGGTGTGGGGGATTTGTGGGCAGGTAAGGCTGACATGCGGGATATGCCTGATTTACCACAAGATAAGCCGTGGTTAATTCTGTCACATAATCCGGATACGGTGGATATGGTGCCAAAATTGCCAACTCATCCGTTGATGTTGTCAGGGCATACTCATGGGGGACAAGTGGAGCTTCCGTGGTTGACAGATTACATCATGAAAAAAGTGTCTATCTTGGGTCATAAACGTGGTTTATATAAGCATGAACATGCCAATGTTTATGTGTCCGTAGGTACTGGCATGGTAGGTGTCCCATTCAGATTCAGAGTACCACCGATGATTGATATCATTGAGCTCAGCTAATAAAAAAACCGGCTTAAGCCGGTTTTTTTATTAGCTGAAAGCATCAAATTTGATTATTCACATCATCATGTTTCGTTTCGCGAATCATGAGGAAAGCAATCAGCGAAAGGATTGATGCAGCCGTCAAATAATAGCCTACTGCAGATAAACCATATTCAGTTGCCAATTTCGTTGCAATCAAAGGTGCGAAAGATGCACCAAAAATACCAGCAAGGTTAAATGTTAACGCCGAACCAGTATAACGCACCGATGTCGGGAAGATTTCTGAAAGTACTGTACCGATTGGACCATAGGTTAAGCCCATAATCGCAAGACCAATACATAAGAATAAGAACACAATCAGTGTGCTTCCTGACTCCAACATGTCCGCAAAGAAAATACCAAAAATAGCAGAAATTACACACACCGCGATCGAAGTGGTTTTACGACCGAACTTTTCCGCAAAAATTGCAGAAAGGGGAATAAATGCTGCAAAACAAAGCGTTGCAACCAACTGAAGTTGTAGGAACTCTTCACGAGAGTAACCTAATTGTTTTGTACCCCATTGCAAAGCAAATACAGTGGTTAAGTAAAAAACTACGAAAGTACAAATGGCTGCAATCGTTCCGAGTACAAGCATTTTTGAATGCTTTTTAAAAACTTGTACAAAAGGAACATTCACTTCTTTTTGTTTATCAAGCACGTTTTGGAATGCTGGCGTTTCATGCAACTTTAAGCGAATCCACAAGCCTACAATCACCAATAAGGCACTTGAAATAAATGGAATACGCCATCCCCATGACATGAATGCTTCTTCACTCATGAATGCCCCAAGCGTAAGGAAAGAGCCTGTGGCAAGGATGAAGCCGATAGGTGCACCAAGTTGAGGGAACATACCGTACCAAGCACGTTTGCCTTCTGGCGCATTTTCAGTTGCGAGTAGAACTGCACCTGACCATTCGCCACCTAAACCTAAGCCCTGACCTAATCGGCACAAAGCTAAAAGTAAGGGTGCCACAATGCCAATTTGCGCATAGGTTGGAAGTAAACCAATCGCAACGGTAGAAAGCCCCATGGTTAGCAAGGCTGCCACTAAGGTTGCTTTACGACCGATTCGATCTCCCAAATGACCGAATAGTGCGGCGCCGATAGGACGTGCGATGAATGCGATTGCAAAAGTTGCTAATGATTGAATCGTTGCTGTCATAGGATCTGTGCTTGTTGGAAAGAACAAGTAGGGGAAAATTATGACCGCAGCTGTTGCGTAAATATAAAAATCGAAGAACTCGATGGTTGTACCAACGAGGCTTGCAGTTAATACCCGAGTTTTAGAGTTTGCGGGCTGAGCTTGTTGTGATGCTGTATTAGACGCCATGAGAGACCTTACACTTACTAAAAATAAAAAACTTAGATTTAATAGCGTAATCTTTTTAAAAAAGGCGTAATTTCTTAAAAAAATACGAAATACCAGCTTGCTCTACGGTGTTAGGGTTGCTAGACGATGTAGTTAAAGTGGTTATAGCACGTAAAGATAAATAGACAGGAAATGTGATCCTGCACCTATCAATACAAAAATATGCCAGATAGCGTGAGTGTATCTTACCTTTTTTAAGGCATAAAACAATGCGCCTATGGTGTAAGCAAGACCACCAACAATAAGGAAGGTTAAACTTTGATCAGATAAATATGTGCGCATATCATCGATCACAAGTAATGCTAACCATCCCATTGCGAGATAGGCAAAAAGCGATATTTTTTGAAAATGGTGAATAAATACCAATTTAAATAAAGTGCCAATCGCCGCAATTACCCAAAGTGCAATTAATAAATAGTGAGCTTTTTGCGTTGGTAAAGCTATAGATAGAAAAGGCGTGTATGTTCCTGCGATGAGATAATAAATAGCCGTGTGGTCCAATTTTTTAAACCAACCCCGACGCTCAGGTGTTTCCGCAAAATGATAAAGACTAGACGCCGTAAAGAGTAGAACTAAACTAAGTCCATAGACCCAAAGCCCGATCCATTGTGCCATAGGATAAGCAGCACCTTTTATAATCAATAAAATGGCACCGATGACGGCCAAGACAGCACCAATGGCATGACTGATGAAATTAATTTTTTCTTCTAATGGATCATACGAAGCAGGAGATGCTTTCATTGTTCACTTACACATTTAATTATACATCTGTATCGTAATTGAATTTTGCTTTTCGCGTAAGACGCATTAAAATTTAATAGCATTTCTTTTTTTGGCACTGTTTATGACCGTTTCGGCATCCTCCACACCGCAAGAGCAACAATTTCTTGAAGCATTTCATCAAGCATTAGCTTCTCAGCGTTTTGATCGTATGATTCTGAGTCAGTATCAGGGCGAGATAGAAGCTTTAGAGAAGATGACTTTACGCATGATTCGATTACAAGATGAATGGATGCTGAATGTTCTGTATCGCTTTAAAACTCAAGATGTGACCAAAAATTTTCCAATTGATGAAGCTGATCCGTTGGTGAGTAAATTGGTCAGTGAATGCAAACAAGCCAATCTTTTTACATTGGACAGCGAGTTACAGCTCAAGAAAAATAAGAAAAAAGCGATCTTAACTCAAAGTAAAAAGGCTTCAGTCTCCAAGATCATTGAAAAATCACACGACCGTCAAAAACACCGTTTTGTTGAGCAAGAAAGTTATTTTCTTCAACCGTTGGGTATTACGGATCAAAAAGAACAAATTATTCCAAGCATGGCGCGTAAGTGGAAACAGATTAATAAATTTGTTGAGATTTGCTCAGGCGCATTAAACCAAATTCAAGTTGATCAGCAGCTCAACGTTGTCGATTTTGGCTCAGGTAAAGGTTATCTCACCTTTGCACTGTATGACTACTTACAAAAAAATGATTATAATCCTTATGTTACAGGTGTGGAACTGAACGAGAAAATGGTTCATTTCTGTGAAGATGTTGCCCGTAAATCAGATTTTAAGCATTTAGATTTTTTCCAAGGAGATGTACGAACTTACTCGCCTGAAAAACTCGATGTCATGATTGCGTTGCATGCCTGTGATGTAGCAACTGATTTTGCGATTCATACCGGTATTCGATTGAATGCGCAAATGATTATGTGCGCGCCGTGCTGCCACAAAGAGTTGAGACCTCAAATGCAAAGTCCCTCTGTATTAAAACCAATGTTGCAGTTTGGTATTCATGAGGGGCAACAAGCTGAAATGCTGACAGATACAATTCGAGCGCTATTGTTAAAAGCCTATGGTTACGAGACTAAAGTTTTTGAATTTGTGGCTTTGGAACATACTAGCAAAAATAAAATGATTTTAGCCACCAAGCGCAAAGATTTGAACGCACCAGATCAGCAAGTGTTAGATCAAATCATTGCATTAAAAAATATGTATGGTATTCAAAAGCACTCATTAGAGTTGCTTCTAAAAGGTGAGTGGGAGCAACAAAATATTGGTGAAAAGTGCTAACACCCCTTTGGGAATTAACATATGAGTAATGTCTTTGATGTTCAAGTAGGTTCATGGTCGCAATTAAAGTGCTACGCGATGCAGATACGAGAGCAAGTATTTATTCTGGAACAACTAATTTCACCTGAAGACGAATGGGATATGGAAGATGAGACATCGATTCATTTCGTTGTTTTTCATGAAGGTGAGGCAATCGCCACGGCTCGACTACTTCAAAACCATAGTATTGGAAGGGTAGCAGTCATAAAGGCTTATCGAGGAAAAGGTGTTGGGTTTGAGCTCATGAAATTTATAATTGAGTTTGCTCAAAGGGAAAAGCGACCAACCTTGAATCTTTCTGCTCAAGTTCATGCATTACCATTTTATCAACGTTTAGGGTTTGAGCCCCAAGGTAAGGAATACTTAGATTGTGGTATTCCTCATGTTTATATGACGATGCAGCTTGAATAAAAAACGGAGCCAATGCTCCGTTTTTTCATCACAAATATCAATGACTATGTGAACCTGATTCACCATCATGTGTATGACTGTGTTCGCCCATTGCTGCGTGTTCATCTTCAGTCATATTGTGTTCAGTTGCACTAGCTTGAGCAGCTTTGTTGGCTTCTATTTTTGCTGCTGCTTCTTCAGACATCACAGGTGATGCTTTGAATGCATGATGTTCACTGGTTTCTGTTCGTTGTTTACTTGGCATATAGTCAGGTTCATTTTCAATGGCTATATAGAAAATCACCATAAATATAATACTTAAAATGATCGCGATAATTAGCGCTTTCCAACCCCAAGGAGATTTTTCTGGTGAAGAATGATCAGTCATAATGCTATACCAAGTTGGGTAAAATGAATCTGAGAATATGTTACTTTATAACACATATTTATCGACAAGACCGAAAAAAACCTCTCCGAAGAGAGGTTTTTAGTTTATATCAATCAGATCGACTGACCAGACTGAACTTTGTCCTTGAGGAGTTGAGGTGCTTTAAAACGCTCACCATACTTCGCTTCAAGCTGATTCGCGCGCTCAAGCGCTTGTGCGAGTCCATATTGATTGAGGAACTGTAAAGCGCCGCCAGTCCAAGGAGCGAATCCTATGCCGAAAATAGAACCGATATTTCCATCAATGACAGACTCTAAAACGCCTTCTTCCAAACAGCGCAGCGTATCCAAGGATTGAACAAATAGGAAGCGATCAATCATTTCTTGTTCAGAAATATCTGTTTCTTTCGTCCAATGGTTTAAACCATCCCAAAGGTATTTTTTACCACTTTCTGGATATTCATAAAAACCAGCACCAGCAGCTTTGCCTTTACGCCCAAACTCATGGATCATTTGCTTTAAAACATCTTCAGCAGGGGAGTGTGGTAAATCTTTGCCTTCAGCCTGAAGCGCTTTACGCGTTTCGTTGGTCACATGCTCAGACAAGGTTAATGCGACTTCATCTTGGATTGCTAATGGACCGACTGGCATACCTGCTTTTAAAGCAGCCATTTCAATTTTGGCTGGATGTACTCCCTCAGCCAGTAAACGCAAACCTTCGTTGACAAAAGTACCAAATACGCGGCTGGTGAAGAAACCACGACTATCATTAACAACGATAGGTGTTTTTCCAATTTGTTGAACATAATCATAGGCTTTAGCTAGTGTCTCAGCTGAAGTCTCTTTACCTTTAATAATTTCAACCAACTGCATTTTATCGACAGGGCTAAAGAAATGCAGTCCAATAAAGTTTTTCGCATCTTTACTTGCTGTTGCAAGACCTGTGATTGGTAAGGTTGACGTATTAGAAGCCATCACACCGCCGTCAACCAAATATTGCTCAGCTTCTTGAGTTACTTTGGCTTTGAGTTCTTGATTTTCGAATACAGCTTCAATGATTAAATCACAGCCTTGTAAATCGGATGCATTCGCTGTAGGGGTAATGAGAGATAAAATTTGTTCGCGCTTTTCAGCAGTCATTCGACCTTGTGAAACACGTTTATCTAACAGTTTTTGACTATATGCCTTACCTTTTTCCGCATTTTCAATCGATACATCTTTAAGGACGACTTGAATTCCCTTAATCGCTGTCGAGTAGGCAATGCCAGCCCCCATCATTCCAGCGCCTAAAACACCTACTTTGGTCGCTTGCCATTTTGCAGGCTCTTTAGGGCGGCTTTCACCTGATTTGATTGCATTCAGTCCATGCCAGAAAGTACCAATCATGTTTTTCGCAACTTGACCAGTTGCTAGATACGTAAAATAGCGAGACTCAATAGTTAACGCAGTATCAACATCTACCTGAGCACCTTCAACGGCAGCAGCCATAATGGCTTCAGGGGCTGGATAGCAACCTTTTGTTTTGTCACGCAACATTGCTGGTGCAATCGCAAGGACTTGAGCCACTTGAGGTGATGATGGCGTACCACCTGGAATTTTGTATCCTTTAACATCGAATGGTTGTTGAGATTTTGGATTTGCTTTAACCCAAGCAATCGCTTTATCTATGAGCTCTTGTTCAGAATCAGCCGTATCTTGAATTAAGCCTAAAGATTTTGCTTTTTCTACACCAAATTGTTTACCTTCCATCAGGAAAGGAAAAGCATTCTGCAAGCCGAGCAGTCGTACCATACGCACGATACCACCGCCACCTGGTAACAATCCTAAGGTAACCTCAGGTAGACCAAATTTCGCTTTAGGATCATTTAATGCAATACGAGCATGACAGCCTAGTGCGATTTCCCAACCACCACCGAGAGCTGTTCCATTTAATGCAGCAACAACTGGTACACCCAAGGTTTCAATATAGCGGAATTCCGCTTTCATTTTTTGGATCATGCCAAAGAATTCAGTGGCGTGTTCTGGTTGAGCTTGAATCAACTCATCCAAATCACCGCCTGCAAAAAAGGTTTTCTTTGCAGATTTAAAAATGATACCTGTAATGCCAGATTCGGCTTTCAGTTTTGCTACAGTCTCTTCCAAAGCAACTCGGAAATCTGCATTCATGGTATTGGCAGACTGATTAGGTGAGTCTAAGGTGAGAATAACAATGCCATCAGCATTTTTTTCAAATTGAATTGCACTCATTATTCTTCTCCTTATACCAATTCAATGATCGTTGCGATACCCATACCACCACCTACACACAGTGTAGCCAAGCCACGTTTTTTACCTTGACGCTCAAGTTCATCGAGCAACGTACCTAAAATCATGGCACCTGTCGCACCGAGTGGATGACCCATTGCAATTGCACCACCATTTACATTGACTTTTGCAGGATCGACATTGAGTTCATTAATAAAGCGCATTACTACAGCCGCAAACGCCTCGTTCACTTCAAATAAATCGATATCATCAATGGTTAAGCCAGCTTTTTCCAAAGCTTTACGTGCCGCAGGTGCTGGACCAGTTAACATGATTGTTGGATCAGTTCCGACAAGCGCAGTTGCTAATACTTTGGCACGTGGTTTTAAGCCTTGTTCTTGAACCGCTTTTTCAGATGCAAGTAGAACAACAGCAGCGCCGTCTACAATGCCTGAAGAGTTTCCTGCATGGTGAACGTGATTAATCTTCTGAGCTTCTGGATATTTTTGTAATGCGACTGCATCAAATCCCATACCACCCATCATTTCAAAGCTTGGATTTAATTTGGCTAAGCCTTCAACGGTAGTCGTTGGTTTGATGAACTCGTCTTTATCTAAAACGACAACGCCAGCTTTATCTTTTACTGGTACAACTGATTTATTGAAGTAACCATTCGCTTGAGCCGCTGCTGCTTTCTTTTGGGAATCTGCAGCAAAAGCATCTACATCAGCACGAGAGTATCCATCTAAAGTTGCGATTAAATCAGCACCAATCCCTTGTGGAACAAAGGTAGATTTCAGGTTTGTTTCTGGATCGAGTGCCCATGGCCCGCCATCGGAGCCCATTGGAATACGCGACATTGACTCTACACCACCTGCAACGACAACATCTTCCCAGCCTGAACGAACTTTCTGTGCAGCAAGATTGACAGCTTCTAGTCCTGAAGCACAAAAACGGTTGATTTGAACGCCTGCTACATCATCATTCCAGCCTGCAGCAATTGCAGCAGTTTTAGCGATATCACCGCCTTGATCACCAATTGGAGTTACACAACCCAGCACGATGTCATCGACTTTAGAAGTATCGAGTTGATGGCGAGTTTGAAGTTCATTTAACAGCGTTGTGAGTAATGTGATTGGTTTTACTTCATGTAAAGAACCATCTTTTTTTCCTTTTCCGCGTGGTGTGCGAATGGCATCAATGATGTAAGCCTCGCTCATAATAGTTCCTTTTTTATAGGTTGAAATTGTTATGGTGTTTTGAGTGTAGATGATCTATGTGATTGTGCAATGACGAGAACGGATGAGTCGTTTGATATTTTTGGTCACTGAAAAATTAAGTGTTTTAAATTGTGAAATGAAAGTTTTTGACGAATTAAAAAAAATTTGTATTGCGAATGCTTTGATTATAATTTTGCTATATCAAATCTTTGGCGCTTGATATGGCAAGCTTTACACCATAAGAACCTTCATCATCTTTATCAACATACCAACCACCGTTAATTACAGCGGGCACTTTTTTATTGATAATCTGCCCTTTCAGCTTTTCAGCTTTTCAGCTTTTCAGCTTCTAATTTACTTAAATAGCCAACTGTTAATCCGTTGATTTCAACTTTGATTGCATTTGGATCGTATTGGTTAAATGGTTCTGACAGAACATGAGCAGTACATTCATGAAATTTAGATACAGCTTTTTTTTGACCAGCTATTTTAAGTAAATTTTTTTGATATGCATTTTCTCCGACAATATTATAAGTGTACTGTATATCAGCTTGAGGTCGAGAGCTGTGCGATTTTACACTGTAAAAATAAATTGCTATTCCAATCAAAATTGAGATTAAGATTGCAGTAAGTGTCATCTTATTATTCCTTTAAATATTACGAATATTTTAATTTCAACTTGAATATTTTTGTTAAATAAGCACTTAAATCCATATGTAAAAAAAAGCCTGAACAATGTCAGACTTTTTTATGTTTGAATAAATTAATGATAACCATGTAATTGACGATACAGTCCTGGTGTTACCCCTGTCCACTTTTTAAATGCTCGGTGGAAGGTACTGGTTTCACTAAAGCCGACTTGTTGTGCCACATCTTCTAAAGTTAAAGATGGGTTTAACAGTAAGTGAATTGCAGCGTCTCGACGTAAGGCATCTTTTACACCTTGATAGCTCTTACCTTCAGCAGCTAAGCGACGGCGAAGCGTCTGTGGTGATAAATAAAGCATGGCTGCAACATCATTTAATGTTGGCATTTCTTCACCAATTTGGCTCTTCAATACTTCACGAATACGTGATGTGAGCGAATTGGTATTTTTGAATTTCACCAACAGTTTCGCTGGAGCACCTTTTAGAAACTCTTCCAAGGTGTTTTCATCTTGGCGAATTGGAAGATCTAAGTAGTCTGCAGCAAATGTGATTTCAGTACGAGCTGAATCAAATTGGATTACTGGCGCAAAAAATAACGCATCATATTCATCTGCATGTTGTGGGCGTGGATATGAAAAATGTACACGCTCTAACGGGATACGACGCTCAATGAGCCACGATGCCAAACCATGCCAGATCATGAGCATACTTTCAGTAATGAAATGGTCAGGATCCATTGTTTTTGGAATGAGTGGAACTAAGCGTGCTTCATGCTTATCGCGCTCTAAAGTCACAGACCACTCATCACCAAATAACTTGTAGAACTGTGATGATAACTCAAGCGCATCACCTAAAGTTTTGGCATGTATGATCAATTGACACATGATCGCAAAGGTCCCTAAGCGACGTGGCTGGATATCAAAACCAACGTGTTCATCTTGGGTGACCATCCACAGCATTTTAACAAAGCGTGTGTACTGCTCAGGAGAAATACGTGCTTTAGGTTGGCGGAGTAGTTCAGCTTCAATGCCGACATGTGAAAGTAAAGTGTCAACATCCATCCCTAGACGTTTTACCCCAGTCAGGGCTGCATTCACAAAATGGATACTTATCGTATCGCGACTCATGTTAAATCCTTCAGTCTCTTTGATGTTCACTGCTACTTGACCTAAATGACACAAAAAATAATTTAATTGGCAATTATCACTAGAGTAATTGCTCTTTTACATCATAAATTGCCGAAATGATCAAGGTAAATGGCTGAACATGACATTGTTAATCTTGTTTTATATTTCTATTATGGGTGAAAAATCAACATATTCTTGGTGAAAATAACAATGACAGCTGCATTAAAGGGATTGAAAGTTTTAGATTTTTCCACATTATTACCCGGACCCTTTGCGACCTTGTACTTAGCAGATCTAGGGGCAGAGGTGGTCCATATAGAGTCACCAAATCGACCAGACCTTGTCAGAATGTTGCCACCTTATGCAAATGGTCAAGCCACGGCGCACAGTTATTTGAATCGTAACAAGCAGTCGATTGCCCTAGATTTAAAAGATAGTCAGAGTATTGAACTCATTAAATCAAAAATTTCAGAATACGATATCGTCATTGAGCAGTTCCGTCCTGAAGTGATGCGACGTTTAGGACTCGACTATCAAACTTTATCTGAAATAAACCCACGTCTGATTTATTGTTCAATAACAGGATATGGGCAAACAGGTCCTTATAAAGATAAAGCGGGACATGACATTAATTATGTTTCGCTTTCAGGGATTGCTGGACATTCAGGTCGACAGGAAAATGGACCACCACCAATGGGGATTCAAATTGCAGATGTCGCAGGCGGTTCTTTACACGCAGTGATCGGCATTTTAACAGCCGTGATCGAAAGGCAACGAAGTGGTTTAGGTCAATATATTGATATCTCTATGACGGATTGTGCGGTGACTTTAAACAATATGGCCGCGGCAGCTGTACTTGCAGGTGGGCAGAATCAGTACCCTGAAAATGAACATCTGAACGGGGGAACATTTTATGACTATTATCAAACGCAAGACGGGCGCTATATCTCAATTGGAAGTTTAGAACCTCAATTTATGACAGGTCTGGCAACTGTATTAGAACTGCCTATCTTATTGGAAAAAGGAACTTCATTTGATGTTGAAGATCGAAAAGCAGTCAAGACTGCCATCGCTGATAAAATCAAGGAAAAAAGTTTTGATGTATGGCGTAAAACATTTTCTGAATTAGACGTATGTGTAGAACCTGTGTTAAATCTAGACGAAGCTCTGACGTCAGATTTGGCTCAACAACGTGCTTGGACAGTGGATGTACCTCTAAGGAAAGATGCAAATGAGGTAGAAAAACAGTTGGCTTGCCCAATTAAATTTTCAAGATCCAAGGCACAATATCATTATATTGGCCAAACACTGGGTGAAGGGAACTGGTAGTCAAAGTATTGAATATATGAAAAAAAAGAACCGATTTGTATCGGTTCTTTAATCTATGTTTTCATACAATAAATGAAATACTTTAGACTAAAGTCTATAATTGTCATGGAATGAAATTAGGCTGAGTCCCAATGGATTTAATTCAAGTAAATGGTCAACCGCGCTATGGGCGTTTTACAGAATTGCCAAGTGCAATTTCTGTCTCAAAATATATTTATAAAACGCCATATGGCAAAGTGCTCAAAGGATGGAGAAAAAAACTTAAATATAAGAAATTTAAGTTTTGTAGTATCCAACATGAGCATTACAGCATTGGGATGGCTATCGTCGATATCGCTTGGGCGGGACATGGTTTCATCTATATTTATGACCATAACACCGGACAAGTCGTCGAGTGGAATGCGATTAATGTATTGGCACACAGTACGGTTTTAGATGAACAGCCACTATTTAATCATAGCCATTTTCAACATGGAAAAATCCAACTCGATATCCAACATGCCAATGGTGTTCGTTATATCAAAGTGATCAAACATGGTGAAGAAAAACTGTCTGCACGAATCTTTTGTGCTGGAACAGATCCTTTGTCGATGTGCAGTCCTACTGGTATAAATGGTTGGACCTATACTCAGAAACTAACTACATTGGCCGTTGAAGGGTATTTCATTAATAAACAAAAAGAAAAAATTGAATTTAACTCACGAACTTTTGCTTCGCTTGATGATACTTGCGGTTTTCTAAGACCTGAAACGGCTTGGTTTTGGCTATCTTCTAATTTTTGGGATGCGCAAGGAAACCGTGTGGGTTTGAATCTTGCCTCTGGCGTGAATGAAAGCTTTGGCAATGAAAACTGTTTGTGGATTAATGGACGCCTTTATGCGTTGACGGATGTTCTTTTTGAAATGCAAAATGATCAGATGTGGACCATACGATCTATGGATGACAAATTACAATTGACCATTGAAACAGGCTGGCGCCGTTATGAAAATCTTAATCTTAGAATGGTAGGCAGCCAGTTCAGTCAGTGGCAATCTAAAATTACGGGTTTTATTATTTCAGATGATGGTCAGCATATTGAGCTTAATCAAGAGTATGGACTATTAGAGCAACATTACGCTAAATGGTAACGGCGTCATAACAACAAAAAAGTCCGATTGATCGGACTTTTTTTACATTCTTTTTTATATCGCAGCTTCCCAAAAAGCTTCACCTGCTTGAAGTGGATCTTGAGTTTCAGCGAGCGTATCAACCCAAACTTGGTATTGATGAATAATAGGGTGTTGATTTGGGTGAAAATCAGCTTTAAACCAGTCTAAATATTCTCGTTTTTTTGCCGTTAAAATGCCATCTTTTCCAAGCAACCATTTCAAGCCTTGAGCAAACATTTTTAACCTTTCAATTCGAGTAAAACCATCTTGTTTGAGAAGTCCATGTGTTCTTTGCATGGTAAATCCAAACATCATAAGCGTAACTAAAACCAAGGCGGTATAACGTGTAAGGTTTGAAGTCTGCGCTACCTCGATCATAACATCATAAGCAACATCGCGATGTTCCATTTCTTCAATACTATGCCATGCAAATAAACCCCGGACAAAAGGATGTGCATGGGCCATCGTACTTTTATGACTGAAAAATGTCGTTGCCATTAAAGCGGTTAAGTGTTCGCATGAAGCGGTGATCGCAATATTAAAACGATCAGGATACCTTTTTAACGCATGTTTGAAACGTTGATTGACTTGATGAATATATTTTTCAATCGGCATACCTTGCTCAATTAAAATTTTATTCATTTTGTCATGGGCAATACCGTGTTGCGCTTCTTGTTGAATAAAGTCTTTCACACGTTTGGCTAAGACAGGATCTTTAATATGCGGTTGAAATAGTCGGACACACTGTATGAAATATCGTTCTCCATCTGGAAATGTCAAACTCAAAGCATCAAATACACGTGTTTTAAAAGGATCGTTGTTAAACCAAAATCGTGGTACTTCGTTGAGTCGGAAATCAAGGTGCTTACGAATCACTGGATGGTATGTGGTAATTGCATTCATTTTATTTTTATCACTTATGCAGAAAGAACAAGTATGTAAAAAAATCACATTAAGGTCATTATCTCTACAGGACAAAAGAAGAGAGAAGGAGATTAAAACTGTAAGTAATGTTGGCTAAATCATCCGAATAAAAATGATTTAGCCAGTAATAGAAATACTATCGAGCTGCTTGCCAGAATGCTTCACCAGCTTGAATTGGATCATTGGTCTCGGCTAATGTTTTTACCCATACATCATATTGGGCAATCACAGGATGTTGGCTTGGATGGAAGTCTTTTTTAAACCAATCTAGGTATGGACCTTTCATTCTCGTTAACATGCCATTTCGACCGATAAACCATGGAAGTCCTTTGACGGTCATTTTGAAACGGTCTAAACGACTAAATCCGTCATACTTCAACATGATATTGGCACGATAAGTTGTAAATCCAAGCATCATGAAAGTTGTAAATGCCAAAGCAAATTGTCGAGTAAGTTCTGGAACATCACCGACTTGTTTCATGACATCAAAAGCCACATCACGATGCTCCATCTCTTCGATAGCATGCCATGCTAAAAGCGCGCGCACATAGGGGTGAGCATCTTCAAGGGTTGCTTTTTGACTATAAAAAGTATCAGCCATTAATGCAGTTAAGTGTTCGGCTGCAGCAGTCATGGCAATATTATATTGAGGTGAACGACGTGTCAGTTCGAATTTAAAAATTTTGTTAAGAACCTTAATAAATTGATCGACAGGCATACCTTGATCTTTCATGACCTGATTCATCTTGTCATGCGCAATTCCATGCTGTGCTTCTTGTCGAATAAAATCTGCGACGCGTTTTTGTAATTCAGGGTCTTTGATTTTATCTCTAAATAATCGAACTGATTCAATGAAGTAGCGCTCTCCGTCTGGGAAAGTTAGACTCAATGCATCAAACATACGGGTTTTGAATGGATCTCCACCAAACCAAAAACGAGGAATTTCTGAGAGCTTGAAATTGAGATTCGTGCGTACGACAGGATCAACCTGATATTTTACCAATGCGTTCATCTTATTTTCATTCATCCGCTTTAGATCGTTTAAGTATGTATGGCATTGGTCTGATTGTTTTGACAGTACTTGCCATTTTTTATACATTTTACGACAAATGAAAATGAATAAAGTCAATTTTGCCTAAAGGAATAGTGCATCGTGAAAGATATTCAAATACCCAATGGATATTTCCATTTATGGCAAACATTTATTCAAGTGAAACAGCTCGATAAAGAGATAAAGACTGCGTTAAATCAGGATGTTGATACGCTGAATAAAATTTTGGCAGCACCGATTGCCATGCAATCATCATATTCTTTTTTCTTAAAACTTAACTCTCTCACGCAGGTTTATTTGAATCGCGCCAATTATATTTTTGAAATGGCTCAATATGTGAAACCTGAGCATTTTGGTGTGCTTGGATATATGGCGACACGAAGTGAGACGGTGGCGGAAGCACTGAACTATATTTTAAGATTTAGCCGCTTGGTGATTGATGGTGAAGAGATTACACCCATGCAGATTCACCAGAACGGTGAAATACTGATTTTAAGCTGGCCGTTTATTTGTGATGACTATAATTTTATCAATGAGCTGACGAATGCCATGATGGTTTCATTGGCAAAGCAAATATTAGTGCATGATACCTTTCCACTGTATAAAGTGATCATGGCGCATGAAGCTATCGCACCATTGTATGAATATCAAAAGTTCTATGGTTGTCAGGTAGAGTTCAGCCAAGTTGAATATCAGTTTCAAATTCGCACTCAGGGGTTGCAGCTAAAACCCCAACAAGCAGATCCTTCACTTATGCAATTGTTGGTTCAACAAGCGGAAGAGGCGATTGCATCAAAACCCGTGCAATCGAGTCTTGATCGGCAACTCCACTTAATTATTGCTGAGTATTTGCGTATTCGTCACGAAGCGCCAAAGATTGAAGATATTGCGACAGAATTATGTTTGTCGGTGAGGACTTTGCAACGACAATTAAAAGATCGCGGAACATCATTTAAACGCATACTTGAGCAAGAGCGGATGTCACAATGTGAGCGCCTATTAAATCAGGGGCTAGAGTTAACGGATATCGCAGTGCAACTCGGTTACTCAGATCAGTCTGCGCTTGCTAGAGCATTTAAAATGTATAATGGAATAACGCTGTTGCAGTTTAAAAAACAACTTAAACAACGACCAACTCACCACCATAATCTAAGTTAGATTATGGAAATAAAAAAGGTAAGCATGTAGCTTACCTTTAAAGACTTCACTTTTATGCCAGTCTAAAATTGATTCATCTGTATTTTGGGATATCTAAAAGCAATGGAGAGTATAGCAATCACCGCTAAGATCCAGCAGTAATAAACGTTTTGGATCATTTCCATTGGCGATAATTTTGCAATTGAACATGCCAATAATAATTGTGCGCCAAACGGAATTAAGCCTTGAACAACACAAGAAAAAATATCCAACAAAGCAGCCGAGCGTTTTGGGTCAACACCATATTCTTTAGCAACTTCACGTGCCATATCGCCAGATAGAATAATGGCAACCGTATTATTTGCCACAAAGAAATTAGACAAGATTACCAGAAGGCAGATTCCGATTTCACCAGCTCTTTGCGTTCCCACTTTGAATAAACGCGTAAGTTGATAAATGCGTTGTATTAGCCACTCTAAGCCACCTTCTTTTCGCATAAGGGCAGAAATACCACCGAGTAACATTGAAAGCAATGCGACTTCAAACATGCCCAAAAAGCCATCGTAAATCGCAATATTTAATTTAAGTAGGTTAAAGTCGGGGGCTTGAATCAGACCGACGAGTCCAGACATAACAATGCCCAGCATAAGTACAGCCAACACATGTAATCGGGTAAAAGCCAAAGCAAATACAGCTAAATAAGGCAAAATCAGCCAAAAATTATAGTCATTGAAAGAAACTTGTTGCGTATCACGACTCATCACAAAATAAATCAAAATCGTGAAAAGTGCTGCTGGTACTGCAATCCATACATTGACTTTAAATTTATCTTTTAGTTCTACACGTTGACTACGAGTTGCGGCGATAGTGGTATCTGAAATCATTGACAAGTTATCACCAAACATGGCTCCTCCAACCACAGCACCAATCGCAACAACAGGATTTATATCGGTGACTTGAGTGAAGCCAAATGCGATCGGCGCACAAGCAGCGATAGTACCCATCGAGGTGCCCATCGCAGTAGCAATAAACGCTGAAATAACAAAGAGCATTGGCAGGACAAAAGCCGAAGGAATGAGAGATAAACCTAATTGTACTGTTGCATCAACACTACCAATGGCACTACTAATACTGGCAAAAGCACCTGCCAGCATAAAGACCATAAACATTAAAATAAGATTAGGATGGCTTGCCCCACGGAGAAACTCATCTATACCTGTATTTAATTTGCCACGATAAAGTAATACCGCAAGAATGAGGGCAGGGATAGCAGCAATGGGTGCTTTAATTTGGTAGAAGGCAAACTCAGTGCCAATCAGAGTGTGATAAATACCGCTGCCCAAAAAAATGGCTAAAAACACAATAAGCGGTAGAAGGGCAAGCGCTCGCGAAGAAGCTTTGCCTGGGGAGATTGTGGTCATAACATAAGAAATAAAAGAGTAAGCATGTATAGTATAGAACAGCTTTGGCTAATTCAGAAAAGTTAAAATGTAAGTGCTAAGCTATTTGTTTTTAAACATTTTTAATCAATAAACATAAGTTCATATAAATATTCATGATTTAGAAAAAACAGAAAAAATCGAGCTTTTTGATCATTGTTAAAAAAATCAAAACATTGATAAATATGCACTTGGAATACTTAACTGAAAAGAGTGTTTGGTGCTTTTCATCACACTCTGTTCAATGAGTAAAAAATAGCGTTACAATGGGCCGTCTTGTATTTTACAAAACCAACTCCTCAATTCTATACAATTCAAGGAAAGTACATCCCTATGTCACGTTTAGCCACACGATTTGCACAGCTTAAATCTCAACAGCGTAAGGCTCTAGTTTCTTATGTCATGGCAGGTGACCCTCATCCACACGTAACGGTTCCTTTGTTACATCAAATGGTGGAAGCAGGTGTGGATGTAATTGAACTTGGCTTACCATTTTCAGATCCAATGGCCGATGGTCCAGTGATTGCACTTGCGGCTGAGCGTGCATTGGCAGCCGGTACAAATACATTGGATGCATTGGAAATGGTCAAGCAATTCCGTGAAAAAGACACAGATACACCAGTGGTGTTGATGGGTTATTTGAATCCTGTAGAAGTCATTGGATATGAAAAATTTGTATCAACTGCTCATGACTGTGGTGTGGACGGTATTCTGTTGGTGGACTTACCACCTGAAGAAGCACAAGCGCTCGATGTTGTCTTGAAAAAGTTTGATATGGATCAGATCTTCTTGTTGGCGCCAACATCTACAGATCAACGTATTCAACATGTCGCTAATCAAGCGAGTGGTTTTATTTATTACGTGTCTTTGAAGGGTGTAACAGGTGCAGCGACTTTAGATGTGAATGAAGCTGCTCAACGCATCGAAAAAATCAAGTCGATGACGGATGTACCTGTTGGTGTAGGTTTTGGTATTAGTGATGCAGCCTCTGCAAAAGCAATCGGAAGCGCAGCGGATGCGGTCATTGTTGGTAGTGCTTTTGTTAAACCATTTGCACAGACAACTCCTGATCAAGCAGTTGAACAGGCGGTCAATAAAGTCAAGGAGCTTCGAGCAGCGCTCGATGAGTTAGTATGAATCAAGAAGTTAAATCAGGGAAAACTTTAGCACCTGCAACACCTTGGACAGATCGTTCAGTACCAGGTATTCAAATCCCTGATCAACAGCAATCGTTAAAAGCGACGTTTACTGAGCCTACGATTGAATGTCCAGAATGTCATGCTCTGGTGACTCGTACGGCGATGTCTTTCAATGCTTATGTTTGTCCTCAATGTGATGAGCATTTAAAAATGAAAGCACGTGACCGCTTAAATTGGTTCTTTGATCAAACCGCAAAAGAATTAGGTCAAGAGTTTGTTGCAAAAGACCCACTCAAGTTTGTGGATAGTAAAGCTTATCCTGTGCGTATGAAAGAAGCACAAGAGAAAACTGGCGAAACTGAAGCACTCGTGGTGATGGAAGGACAAATCAAAGGTTTATCATTAATCGCTTGTGCATTTGAATTTGATTTCATGGGCGGTTCGATGGGAACTGTAGTTGGTGATCGATTTGTACAAGCAGCAGAGCGTGCGATTGAAACCAAACAGCCAATGATTTGTTTTGCTGCCTCTGGTGGTGCTCGTATGCAAGAAGGAATGTTATCTTTAATGCAAATGGCACGTACGTCAGCTGCGATTCAAAAAATGAAAGATGCTCGTATTCCGTACATTGTTGTATTAACTCATCCAGTATATGGTGGTGTGACCGCATCTTTAGCCATGTTGGGTGATGTGCATATTGCTGAGCCTAAAGCAATGATTGGTTTCGCTGGTAAACGTGTCATTGAACAGACTGTACGCGAAAAGTTAGAAGAGCCGTTTCAACGTGCTGAATTCTTGCTTGATCATGGTGTAGTCGATCAAATTGTTCATCGTCACGCATTACGTGATACAGTTTATCGTATCGTAGCGAAATTGATGAATTTGCCTTGAACCTCACTGCTCCACTCAGTACAGATAATTTACAAACATGGCTCGATTATTGGAGCCATGTTCACGTTACAGGAATTGATTTAGGGCTTGAACGCGTCATTCCTGTGGCTGAAAAATTGGGCGTTACACACCCGCAAGCGAAAGTCATTACTGTCGCTGGTACGAATGGTAAGGGTTCAACAACCACAACCTTAGCTTCTATTCTGAATGCTCAAGGATATCAAGTCGGTTTGTATCAATCTCCGCATATCTATCGTTTCAATGAGCGTGTAAAACTCGCAGGTCAGGAAGTTTCAGATGAGCTTCTGATCGAAGCATTTGTTCAAGTTGATCAAGCACGACGTGAATGTGATTTAAGTTTATCTTTTTTTGAAGCAACAACCCTTGCAGCTTTTGTCATCTTCAAACAACAGAAATGTGATGTTTGGGTATTGGAAGTTGGACTTGGGGGACGTTTGGATGTTGTGAATGTCGTTAATCCAAATGTTGCGGTCATTACCAATATTGGATTGGATCACACAGATTGGCTGGGTGACACCATTGAAAAAATTGCTTTTGAGAAAGCGGGTATTATTCGTCCAGATATTCCAGTCATTTTTGGTGGGCAACAAATACTTCCAACATCAATTCAGGATAAAGTCATTGCATGTAATGCGACGCTGTCATGTCTAAATCAGGATTATTTTTATCAAGCAAATGGTGATGGTAAAACTTGGACATTTTCAAGTTCAGCACTGACCTTAAAATTACCATGTGGTCAGTTGGCCCTAGATAATGTTTCTACTGCCGTAGCTGCATTATTGGTCAGTGGATTGAAAATTTCTCAAACTGCACTAGAGCAGGGCATTATTCAAGCACATTTACCAGGTCGATTTGAAATAAGGGAAATCGCAGGAAAAACAGTGATTTTCGATGCGGGACATAATCCGCATGGTGTAGAATTTTTGTTAAAGCAATTGCGAAATTATTTAGAATACAATAAACAGTACACAGAAGTTATCGCTGTGTTTTCGATGTTAGCGGATAAAGATATAGATTCAGTCGTTAATTTATTGAAAAACACGGTATTTATGTGGAAAATTGCGCCGATGGATGTGCCTCGTGCAGCACCATTAAAACAATTAAAGTCAGCGCTTCAAGGTGAGACAGTACAACAGTATTCAAATGTACAGGTCGCATTTAAATCAGCACTTGAAGAAACAAAAAATAATCAGCTGATTTTGGTGTGTGGTTCGTTTCATACCTTAGAAGCGGTCTGGGAGTATTTAGAGAATGTCAATGAATAACAAACAACGCTGGATGGGTGGTGTTGTTTTATTGGGTGGTGGTGTTTTATTGGCAGCATTACTTCTAAAAGGCAAAGAAGAGATCCACCAAAATAATGTTGAACAACCGGTTGAAGCTGTTCAACAAAAAAAGAATGAACCTGAAGCAGTACAACTTCAACCTCTCACAGTTGATGTGGAAACTGAAAAGCGTTTACTTGAAGAGCAACGACGTGCTCGTGAGAAAGCTGTGGCAGAGCAAGAGGCGCGTGCTGCTGAATATTTAAGAATGCAACAAGAGGCCGAAGCTGAAGCCGCACGTCGCGCTGCTGAAGAATATGCTGCAATGAATGCTCGTCGAAACGCTGCTCAGCAAAGTTCAGACAATATTCCTCCTGAATTGGTTGAGGATGAAGCTGAAAAGAAAAAGCGTTTGGCTGAAGAAAAACGCATAGCTGAACAGAAGCGTTTAGCTGAGCAAAAAGAACAACAGGCGAAATTCTCAGAAGAACAAAAGCGTAAAGCCGAAGCAGAAAAACGTGCAGCTGAAAAGAAAGCAGCAGAGCAAAAAGCTGCTGAGGAAAAACGTAAAGCAGAAGAAGCGAAGAAGAAAGCTGAAGCTGATAAAAAAGCTGCAGAAGAGAAAAAACGCAAAGCTGCTGAAGAAGCGAAGAAAAAAGCTGAGGCAGAAAAAGCTCGTGATCTGCTGGAAAATGGAGATCGTCAATGGATGGTTCAAGTGGCATTGGCTGCGAATGAGGCGAATGCAGATGCGCTTGCGGCTAAGCTTCGTGCCAAAGGATATAAGGTAACGAAGAGTCCAACGTCGAAAGGTATTCGAATTATGGTTGGTCCATCTAAAGATCGTGATTCGGCAGATGCGTTACGTAAGAAAATTAACAGTGATGCAAGTTTAAATATGAAATCAGCATGGGTGATTGATTGGGTACCACTGGATAAGCGTCAATAGTTTCTTGCTTTGTTTTAGAAAAAAGGATTCAAACTATAATTTGAATCCTTTTTAAATCAATATGTTAAAGATTATAAGCCATAATCAAAAAAAGCCTATCTGAGGATAGGCTGAACGCTGAAACTTGATGGTTCGTCAAAATTAATCAAGATCAGGTTGAGGTGTTAAACGTAGATAAGGTGTCACTGCCTTGTACCCTTTAGGGAAGCGTTGTTGAATTTCATTTTCGTCTTTAATAGACGGAACAATCACAACATCTTCACCATGTTGCCAGTTTGCAGGGGTTGCCACTTTATAGTTATCTGTTAACTGTAATGAATCTATAACACGTAAAATTTCATGGAAATTGCGACCAGTTGACGCTGGATAAGTAATAATCAAGCGTACTTTTTTATTTGGATCAATGATCACAAGAGATCGGACCGTTAGGGTCTCGTTGGCATTGGGATGGATGAAATCATATAAAGTCGAAACTTTACGATCCTGATCAGCAATGATTGGGAAGTTCACCGTGGTAGACTGAGTTTCATTGATATCTTTAATCCAACCATGATGTGATTCAACATCATCTACAGAGAGAGCAATCGCTTTAACATTACGTTTTTCAAACTCGTCTTTTAGTTTTGCTGTAAAACCTAATTCCGTCGTACATACGGGAGTATAGTCGGCAGGGTGTGAAAATAAAACTCCCCAATGATCTCCTAGAAAATCATAAAAATTAATTACTCCTTCACTTGATTGCTGTTCAAAGTCTGGAGCGGTGTCACCTAAACGTAATGCCATATATACCTCTATTCTTATCAAAACCTTAATGTGCTGAAATTAATATGGCGGAAACTCTTTATAATTAAAAATAGTGTTTTTTTATTTGGTTATGAAAAAAACAGATTTATTTGAATGTCTGAAGGCAAATAAACGTTCGTAAATTTGAATTTGAACGATATATATTTCTGATCAAATTTGCTACATTAACTCGCCGTTGCTCATGCGTCATGGAAAATAATCCAGAAATTTTTTGATTGCATTTGTTTAAAACCCTTGTACTTCAAATTTCTAGCACCATAATAACGTTTGAGAAAAATCATTTTGATAAGTAAGTTTTAGAGAGTCTATATGTTGGCAAGTCTGATCGGAGGAATCTTCGGTACTAAAAACGAGCGCGAATTGAAGCGTATGCGCAAAATTGTCGAGAAGATCAATGCGCTCGAGCCGACGATATCTGTGTTAAGTGATGCAGACTTATCTGCAAAAACAGAAGAATTCAAACAACGTTATAAAAACGGCGAAAGTCTTGATCGCTTGTTACCAGAAGCTTTCGCAGTATGTCGTGAAGCTGGTAAGCGTATTATGGGTATGCGTCATTATGACGTACAGTTGATTGGTGGTATTACCCTACATGAAGGTAAAATTGCAGAAATGCGTACAGGTGAAGGTAAAACCCTAATGGGTACTTTGGCTGTATATTTAAATGCAATTAGTGAACAAGGTGTTCACGTTATTACTGTCAATGATTATCTGGCGCAACGTGATGCTGAGTTAAACCGTCCACTTTATGAATTTTTGGGATTATCTGTTGGGGTGATTTACTCCATGCAGAATCCTGTCGAAAAAGCAGAAGCTTATCGAGCAGACATTACCTACGGTACAAACAACGAATTTGGTTTCGACTATCTTCGTGACAATATGGTGTTCTCGTTAGCCGAGAAAAAACAACGTGGTCTTGCTTATGCGATTATCGATGAGGTTGACTCAATCTTAATTGACGAAGCACGTACTCCACTTATTATTTCGGGTCAAAGCGAAGATTCCTCACAACTGTACGCGGCAATGAATGCGATTCCGCCAAAGTTACATGCTCAAAAAGAAGAAAAAGTTGCAGATGGTGGGCACTTCTGGATCGATGAAAAGCAACGTTCAGTCGAAATCACAGAAGCTGGTTTTGAAGCCATTGAAAGTGAACTTATTGCGATGGGATTATTGGCAGAAGGTGAGAGTCTATATTCTGCAGCCAACTTAAATCTTGTTCATCATGTGACAGCTTCTATTCGCGCACATTACTTGTATCAACGTAACGTGCATTATATTGTCCATGACGGTGAAGTGATTATTGTCGACGAAAATACAGGTCGTACGATGCCTGGTCGTCGTTGGTCTGAAGGTTTACATCAAGCGGTAGAAGCGAAAGAAGGTTTAGAAATTCAACCTGAAAACCAAACGCTTGCAACGACCACATTCCAAAACTATTTCCGTTTATACCGTAAACTTTCAGGTATGACAGGTACAGCAGATACTGAAGCTGCTGAAATGAAAGAAATTTATGGCTTAGATGTGGTGTTGATTCCAACCCATCGTCCAATGATTCGTAAAGATCTGAATGACTTAATTTATTTGAATCGTAATGGTAAATACAATGCGATTATTGAAGAAATTAAGAAAATTCATGAAGCTGGTGTTGCACCGATTTTGATTGGTACGGCAACAATTGAAGCTTCTGAAATCTTATCGGATAAACTGAAAGAAGCGGGTATCGCACACGAAGTACTGAATGCCAAACAGCATGAGCGTGAAGCGGATATTATTGCACAAGCCGGCTCTCCACGTGCCGTGACTATTGCGACCAACATGGCAGGGCGTGGTACGGATATCTTGCTCGGTGGTAACTGGAAAGCGAAACTGGCGAAAATTGAAAATCCAACTCCTGAAGATGAAGCACGTTTAAAAGCAGAATGGGAACAAAATAACCAACTGGTGCTGAATTCTGGTGGTTTACATATTATTGGTTCTGAACGTCATGAATCTCGTCGTATTGATAACCAATTACGTGGTCGTTCAGGTCGTCAAGGTGATCCAGGTGTTTCGCGTTTCTTCTTATCGTTAGAAGATGATTTGATGCGTATCTTTGCGGGTGATCGTGTCGTCGCAATGATGCGTGCAATGGGTCTGCAAGAAAATGAAGCCATTGAACATAAAATGGTGTCTCGTTCGATTGAAAATGCGCAACGTAAAGTTGAAGCGCGTAACTTCGATATTCGTAAGAACCTGTTGAAGTATGATGATGTAAATAACGAACAACGTAAAATTATATACTCACAGCGTGATGAAATTCTGGCAGAAAGTACATTGCAAGAATACATCGAGTCAATGCATGAAGAAGTGATGAAAGGGGTGATTGAAACGTATATCCCACCTGAATCAATTCATGATCAGTGGGATGTACCAGGTCTTGAATCTGCATTACGCTCAGACTTTAATATTGATCTTCCTGTGCAGCAATGGTTGGATCAAGATCGTCGATTAGATGAAGAAGCATTAGCACGTCGTATCACTGATGAGGTTTTACAACGCTATCGTGCGCGTCGTGAACAAATGGGTGCTGAATCTGCAGCAGTGTTAGAACGAAACTTTATGTTAAGTTCTTTAGATCGCCACTGGAAAGATCATTTAGCAGCGATGGATTATTTACGTCAAGGTATTCATTTACGCGGTTATGCGCAAAAGAATCCTGAGCAGGAATATAAGAAAGAAGCATTCAATCTGTTTGTAAATATGTTAGCTGTCATTAAGTCTGATGTTGTGACAGATCTTTCATTAGTACGTTTACCAACGCCTGAAGAGTTGGCAGAAATGGAAGCACAGCAGCAAGCTCAAGCTGAAGCGATGCAACTTTCACTTTCTCATGCTGAAGTTGATGGTTTAACAGGTGAGCAAACAGTTAATACTCAAGAATTGGATCAGAATGAAGTTGAGATTACGCCACCTCAAAGCCGTAATGCACCTTGTCCATGTGGTTCTGGTTTAAAATACAAGCAGTGTCACGGTAAAATCTAAATTTCATGAAGCAGAACTTAGGTTCTGCTTTTTTTATTTTATTATAGTGCTTGGTCAGTTCATGTGAATAAGCATTGCCAATTTTCTCAGTTAATGCTATTTAATTTTGCATGATTGAATATATGGAAGCGACAATGAAAAAAATACTAAAACCGGCTTTATTTGCAGTTTTTGCTTTACCAGCTTTTGCATTTGCCAATACTGATACAAAAACTGTACCTCTAGCGAAAGTTCAAGCAGCTGCGGGTGTTACTCAAGCACAAACTGAAGTTAAAAATGACTCCACAACGGTGATAAGTCCACGCACTGGTATTCGTTATACACTTGGTAATACGGCTGGTCGACCAATTATTCTTCAAACAGCTGCAATAGCACCAGCAACACCAGCTACAGCAAATCGTATTGTTGCATCAAATCCAGCTCTTTCAAGTTCAAGTCAAGAAAAAGCAAAACAAGCTTTATTAGAACAAACTGTATCTAATTAATTTTAGAATTTCGTACTAAAGCCAGTCTTTGACTGGCTTTATTGTTTTTAGGGATCGAGATTTATTTCAAATCATTCATTTCAATCAACCCTAATGCCTTATTCACTCGATTTTTTTTCTAATTTCTAATAAGCTTAGCCATCATTTTTTTTAATTCGGACAATCAAAAATGGCGGTGGGTGACGTATCAATGCCACAAATGCATGTGGTAAAGGGTGTAAGAATTGGCTCAGCAGAAGCGTATGTACGTTACCCAAATCGACGTGACTTGGTTGTATTTGAATTTGCACAAGGCACTCAAGTTGCAGGTGTATTTACCCAAAATGCTTTTTGCGCAGCGCCAGTACATATTTCAAAACTGCATTTGTCTCAAACAAATCCACGTTACCTTGTAATTAATACAGGCAATGCGAATGCAGGTACTGGTCCTACAGGTATGAAAAATGCAAAGGACACTTGTGCTGAATTTGCCAAAATTGCTGGTGTAAATGAGAACGAGGTTTTGCCATTCTCAACAGGCGTAATTGGTGAACAATTACCCATGGAGCGTTTGATTGCTGGGTTAAAACCAGCATTTGAGAGTCTTGAAGATGATGTATGGCCTCAGGCAGCATCAGGTATTATGACGACGGATACTTTACCTAAGGGTGCTTCTGAACAATTTGAAATTGACGGGGTTGTTTATACAATGACGGGGATTTCAAAAGGTGCAGGAATGATCCGTCCTAATATGGCAACAATGTTGTCTTTCGTAGCGACAGACGCGCCTATTGCTCGTGAATTGGTTCAAAAACTATTAAAAACCACGGTTGAACAATCATTTAATCGCATCACGATTGATGGTGATACATCTACTAACGACTCTTGTATTTTTGCAGCAACTGGTCAAGCAGGTGGTGCTGAAATTACATCTAAAGAAGATGCTCGTTACTCTGTTGTTTTAGATGTACTTACACGTGTCATGAAGCGCTTGGCTCAGTTGATCGTTCGAGATGGTGAAGGTGCAACCAAATTTATAACTGTTTCAGTTGAAGGTGGTGCAAATACGCAAGAGTGTTGTGACATCGCTTACAGCATTGCACATTCACCTTTGGTAAAAACAGCGTTCTTTGCTTCTGACCCTAACTGGGGGCGTATCTTGGCTGCAATCGGTTATGCTGGTGTCCCAGATTTAAATGTCGACAAAATCCAAGTATGGTTAGATGATGTCCAGATCTGTAAAGATGGTGGTGCAGCGGCAGATTACACAGAAGAGGCTGGTGCTAAAGTAATGAATCAATCAGAAATTACTATCCGCGTTGATTTGGGCCGTGGTTCTGCCAAAGATACGGTTTACACCTGTGATTTGTCATATGATTATGTCAAGATCAACGCAGATTATCGTTCTTAAATAAATTAAGCCTCCCTGTTGAGGCTTTTTATTTATCAAATTTTAATGATTGGTCAAATCCAATCGGTGTGTAATTGCTTATATTGATAAGCGCTATGGATAGAGATGCAAATAATGAATGATGCAACCAATTTAATTGCAAATGATGCGAAAGCAATTGTTCAAGCTCATTTAGACCTGATTGGTGAATCTAACAATCAAGATTTAACACCAGAGTTAAAGCAGCAAAAATTTGCTGAGATCCAGGCTGAATTGGAAAAGCGTAATGCGGTATTGGTTGCTCATTATTATTGTGATCCGGTCGTACAGGAGCTTGCGGAGCTTACTGGTGGTTGTGTTTCAGATTCACTTGAAATGGCACGTTTTGGACGTGATCATGATGCGACAACACTCGTTGTGGCTGGTGTGAAGTTTATGGGTGAAACTTCTAAAATTTTATCACCTAACAAAACCATTTTAATGCCTACTTTAGAGGCAACTTGTTCACTCGATCTAGGTTGTCCTGTAGATGAGTTTACCAAGTTCTGTGATGCTCATCCTGATCATACTGTTGTGGTTTATGCAAATACCTCAGCTGCGGTAAAAGCACGTGCAGATTGGGTGGTAACATCAAGTTGTGCTGTCGAAATTGTTGAGCATTTAGATAGTTTAGGTGAAAAAATTATTTGGGCACCTGATCAGCATTTAGGACGTTACATTCAAAAGAAAACTGGAGCGGATATGTTGCTCTGGGATGGTTCTTGTATCGTACATGAAGAATTTAGAGCACGTGGCATCGCTCAGATGAAAGCCATCTATCCTGATGCTGCAGTTTTAGTACATCCTGAATCACCAGAATCGGTAATTGATGTTGCTGACGCAGTAGGAAGTACCTCACAATTGATTAAAGCTGCAAAAGAACTACCGCATGAAACAATGATTGTTGCGACCGATCGCGGTATTTTTTATAAGATGCAACAAATGGTGCCGAATAAGACTTTGATTGAGGCTCCTACGGCAGGTGAGGGGGCGACTTGTCGTTCTTGTGCACACTGTCCATGGATGGCAATGAATGAATTGGATGGCATTTTGCATGTTTTACGACATGGTGATCAGGAAGTGCATGTTGATCCCGCTTTAGCAGAGCGCGCTAAATTACCATTAGATCGAATGTTAAACTTTAGTGCGTCATTAAAGCGTTAATATTAGTCAAAATGCTTGATAAATATACATTTGAAGTGTTTTTTTGATTTTTTTTGAAGATAGGTGTTGACGTTATCCAGCGTCACGCCTAGAATGCACACCGTACCGAACGATACATCAAACGATAAGTTGAACGGTATAAAAGCTGAGATGAATCGGAGTATAGCACAGCCTGGTAGTGCACCTGGTTTGGGACCAGGGGGTCGTAGGTTCGAATCCTACTGCTCCGACCAATTCTTCAAGGCAAAGGTTTTCCAATGATCTCGCAATCATGGGTAATGCGCCTGTAGCTCAGTTGGATAGAGCATCCGCCTTCTAAGCGGATGGTCACAGGTTCGAATCCTGTCAGGCGCGCCATTGGTCGCTTGATTTTATAGAACCAAATTTTGTGATGGTGGATGTAGCTCAGTTGGTAGAGCCCCGGATTGTGATTCCGGTTGTCGCGGGTTCGAATCCCGTCATTCACCCCAACACAAACCGATGTAATCGGAGTATAGCACAGCCTGGTAGTGCACCTGGTTTGGGACCAGGGGGTCGTAGGTTCGAATCCTACTGCTCCGACCATTTATTTCATTATAAATGGTCAGATAAAATATACCGCGTTAAGCGGTTTTTTTATGTCTGATTTTTGCTGTTAAAAAAAGATCCTATCAGGATCTTTTTTTGTTGAATGTTTAAGGCACGATAATAACAGCAACGCGTCTATTTTCTGCATGGGCAGCGTCAGTATTTGCAGTATTAATAGGTTGGGTGGAACCGCGACCAATAGTTTGGATATGAGTAGGGTTAAAACCCTCTTCGATAAAAATAGTGCTTACGCTTCGGGCACGGCTTTCAGAAAGTTTAAAATTATAATCTGGATTGCCAATAAGATCGGTATGACCGACGATACGGACTTTCTTTAAATTGTATTTTTGTAGTTGTGCTGCGAGATGTTGAATCTGTTCACGATTTTTTTTAGAGATTTCAGCCTGATCGAAATCGAAAAGAAGTCGTTCGGGTAGTCCCAAACTCCAACCTTCCTCTGTGAGTACGAAACCTTGTTGTTTTAACATTTTTACTTGTTTATAGCTTAAAGATCCCATACCCAAGCATGCGCTTAATCCTATACAAAGAATGCTCATGATAAAAAGTTTGAAACTACGATTGAGCATAGGTATTAATCCTCAGTAAAAACTCTATTGTTGAAATATGTGCCAATGATGTTTTAGATTCTTCGCTTTGTACATCGCTTGGTCTGCTTGAGAAATTAAGTCCTCTGGGTTATGAGCTTCTTTAGCCAAAGCAATACCAAGACTAAAACTAAAATGAATTGATTGTCCGTTATATTTTAAGGGCTCATCAGAACATTTTATAAGATTTTCGGCGATCGAAATTAAGTGATCCACCTGACTGACAGGACTTAGGATAATTGCAAATTCATCACCGCTTAATCTTGCGACAAAATCATTTTGACGAGTGTTTTGTTTTAATCGTTTAGCCATTTCTTTCAACACTTCATCCCCTACTAAATGACCATATTGATCGTTAATAGACTTAAATTTATTGTTATCTATAAAAATCAAAACAGTATTTTCAAGTTTATCAGGCTGATCGAAAAGGCTACACAAAACTTTATAAAAGTAATGTCGGTTTGGTAATTGTGTTAATTCATCATGTTGTACTTGATAATTAAGCTGAGTATTTTCAGACTGTAACTGATTGTGCCAAGATTGAATTTCTTCTAATAGTTGATTAAATACTGAGTTTAGATGATGAAATTCTTGAATATCATTTTTTGGAAAGCGGAGATTATATGCTTTTTGTTGACTCACTAATTGTGCTGTATGAATAATTGGTGATATAGAATTCATAATATGACGATAGGTTGCATTAACCGACCACCATAAGGCGAAAATCATAAAAAGCATACCTAAAATCAAGGCTAAGCAAATCTTGATAATGAATAAAATGATATCTTGAGAACTGCCGAATAGATGAAGCTCACCGACCAATTGTCCATTGTGAGTAACTTCAATTTGAATCGGCTTAGAAAAAAATAATCCATCAAACCAAGTTTGAAGTTCTGAATGGCGATCTATCAGTTTACTGCTTTCAGTTATTTTAACTTTACTGCTATCCAATACTTGGATAAGGCGAATTGAATGTTGTTGTGTGTACTCGTGTAAAATATTGTCTAAAGTGTATTTATCTTGGAAAACAAGAGCAGGTTGAATGCGTTCCGCAATTGTGCGACTCACTAAGGTTAAGTTTTGATTGGCGTATGATTTCACCGTAAAAATTGAAATCGTTGCAAAAATTAAAGTGCAGATCAAAAAAGTAATCGCAAAAATTAAAAATTGTGATCTTCTAAATAGTGATTGGAGTGAAGTTAATCCAAAAAATTTATCAATCATCTGAATTACTCCATTTCTGTGCAAGAAGTAATACACGAGGATCAACGTGGATTTTGGTTTTTGCAAGACTGTCTAAATTGACTTTAAATTTTGTAATACCTGCTTTATTGCTATAGAGACAGAAAACACTTCCAACCTCGCAATCTTCATTATTTGTTGAAAATGAGAGAATTGACTTATTTAGTGATTCTCGGATGAGTTTTTGTTCGACTGTTGGAGAAGATTTAGAGAAAAATATAACATCACAATTGGTCTTGTTTAATTCATAATCATGAATATTTTGTGCTTTGATATTTGAATTTTGCTTTTGAATAGTTTGATTAAACTCTGCTAATGCCACAGTGTTATCAATTAGACATAAATCTGGTTGTGGAGATGAAATTTTGGCATAGCTCAAAATAGATAGAGTCATTTGATAAATGTTCTGGTTGGAATTGGCATGGCTAAAGCTGCACATCAAAAGCAGTAGGGAGATCAATACGGCTTTTTTGATTTTAAATATAGCCATTTAGTAACATAGTTCTAGTCAGTTAAATAATAGTGACTATTCTAATCTAATTTTAATAAAGTTAAAGTGTTCGATTTTTTATCAATATCATACTGAATGATGTGAATTTGACTATTAAATGCCCACTCAAAACTCATAATTTAAAAAAATACTAAAATATTGAAAAAAGAGGTTGCATTGGGGGAGGAATACTGTAGAATGCACATCCATCGGCGGTGATGTTGATTAAAACTTGTTGAAAAACAAGGGTTTA
>NZ_JBWYIS010000017.1:0-47885 GCF_056779945.1 Acinetobacter sp. ANC_7635
GTTGTTTTACCATGGTCAACGTGACCGATTGTGCCCACGTTAACGTGTGGCTTATTACGTTCAAACTTAGCCTTAGCCATGAGATCTTCCTTTTTAAACTACTCATGGAGGATCACTCCATGAGCACTTGGTTTTAAACTATGAATTAGTTGGGCTTATAGTAATCGAAAGATTACTCGTCGTCACCTTTTTTACCACCAGCTTGGAACTTAGCAATGATGCCTTCAGCCACGTTACGTGGAGTTTCAGCATATTTAGCAAATTCCATAGAGTAAGTCGCACGACCTTGAGACATAGAACGCATGTGTGTTGCGTAACCGAACATCTCAGAAAGTGGAACTTCAGCACGGATTGCTTTAGTACCGCCAGGTAAATCGTCCATACCTTGAACCATACCACGACGACGGTTTAAGTCACCCATGATATCGCCCATGTAGTCTTCTGGAGTTTCTACTTCAACTTTCATGATAGGTTCAAGAAGAACAGGATCTGCTTTCATGAAACCATCACGGAATGCGTAAGAACCCGCCATTTTGAACGATAATTCGTCAGAGTCGACATCATGGTAAGAACCATCGAACAATGTCGCTTTGATGCCAACAACTGGGTAACCAGCTAGGACACCATTCTTCATACGTTCTTGAATACCTTTGTCTACAGCACCAAAGAATTCTTTAGGTACAACACCACCAACAACTTCTTCAGCGAACTCGTAGTCTTTACCAGCTTCAGGATCCATTGGCTCTAAACGTACATATACGTGACCGAATTTACCTTTACCACCAGTTTGACGAACAAACTTACCTTCTTGCTCAACAGATTTTTTAATCGTTTCGCGGTAAGCAACCATTGGTTTACCAATGTTCGCTTCAACACCGAATTCACGCTTCATACGGTCAACGATGATGTCAAGGTGAAGCTCACCCATACCAGCAATAATAGTCTGACCAGATTCTTCATCAGTACGAACGCGGAATGATGGATCTTCTTTCGCCAAGCGGCCCAAAGCAACTGACATTTTTTCTTGGTCAGCTTTAGTTTTAGGTTCAACTGCAAGTGCAATTACTGGCTCTGGGAATTCCATACGCTCCAATGTGATTACGTTGTTTTCATCACAAAGTGTATCACCTGTAGTCGTATCTTTAAGACCTACACATGCCGCGATATCGCCCGCACGAATTTCTTCGATGTCATGACGGTCATTAGCGTGCATCTGTACAATACGACCAACACGTTCACGTTTAGATTTAACAGGGTTATAAACTGCACTACCAGCTTTTAGAACACCTGAGTAAACACGAACGAATGTCAAGTTACCAACGAATTTGTCGTTCATAATTTTGAACGCAAGCGCAGCAAACGGTGCTTCATCAGACGCTTCACGAGAACCTTCTGTCTCATCTTTGTCGTCTAAGATACCTTTAATTGCTTCAACGTCAGTAGGTGCTGGTAAGAATTCAATAACAGCATCCAACATACGTTGAACACCTTTGTTTTTGAACGCTGAACCACAAAGCATTGGTTGAATTTCATTCAACAATGTACGTGCACGAAGACCACCGATGATTTCTTCTTTAGTCAAATCACCTTCTTCTAGGTACTTATCCATGAGTTCTTCTGATGCTTCTGCAGCAGCTTCAACCATGTTCGTACGCCATTCTTGAGCAAGCTCAACAAGGTCAGCAGGAATTTCACCGTATTCAAACTTCATACCTTGAGATGCTTCATCCCAGATAATCGCTTTCATTTCGATAAGGTCTACTACACCTTGGAAGTTTTCTTCTGCGCCAACAGGAATCACGATTGGCACTGGATTACCACCAAGACGTGTTTTTACTTGTTCAACAGCACGGAAGAAGTTTGCACCAGTACGGTCCATTTTGTTAACGAACGCAATACGAGGTACTTTATATTTATTTGCTTGACGCCATACAGTTTCTGACTGAGGTTGTACACCACCTACAGCACAGTAAACCATGCACGCGCCGTCAAGAACACGCATAGAACGCTCAACTTCGATCGTGAAGTCAACGTGTCCCGGTGTGTCAATTACGTTAATACGGTGTTGTTCGAACTGGTTACCCATACCTTTCCAGAAGCAAGTTACTGCTGCTGAAGTAATAGTAATACCACGTTCTTGCTCTTGTTCCATCCAGTCAGTTGTTGCTGAACCTTCGTGAGTTTCACCTAGTTTGTGGCTCTCACCTGTGTAGAACAAAATACGTTCAGAAGTCGTTGTTTTACCAGCATCAATGTGTGCTGAGATACCAATGTTACGGTAACGAGAAATTGGGGTTTGACGAGCCATGATTTCTTGCATTCCTAAATTTTGTTGTTTAAAACAGGACGCTTTAAGCTGCTGAGCAGCTTAAAGCGATTCGATGACAAATCAGTGAAACCCGACTTACCACCCTCCTGAATAGGGGCTGTTTTATCCGCTTAGAAACGGTAGTGAGAGAAGGCTTTGTTGGCTTCAGCCATACGATGCACATCTTCACGTTTCTTGATCGCTGAACCTTTACCTTCAGCTGCGTCAAGCAACTCACCAGCAAGGCGTAACGCCATAGTTTTTTCAGAACGCTTAGCAGCAGCATCTACTAACCAACGCATCGCTAAAGCAGTACGACGGGATGGGCGTACTTCCATAGGAACTTGGTATGTAGCACCACCAACACGGCGTGCTTTTACTTCGACCATAGGACGAACTTTTTCAAGAGTAGTCTCGAAAAATTCAACTGGGTCTACTTTAGATTTTTCTTGAACGCGGTCTAAAGCACCGTAAACGATACTTTCAGCAATAGATTTTTTACCATCTTGCATTACGTGGTTCATGAACTTAGCGATTGTTTGGCTGCCGAACTTAGGATCCGGAAGGATTTCACGAGCAGCGACTACGCGACGTCTTGGCATTTTAATACTACCTATAAATATGACACTTCAGGTTTATCCAGCAGCAGTACAAAGTGTCATGTACTATTCGCTGGCCTTACTACACGTCGCTTGAATTTCACAAAATTAAATGCAGAAATCAGACAAGCGAGACGATAAAGGATTGCAGTTCTATACGTTTAAGAAAATGATCTAGTTAGATTATTTCTTAGGACGCTTAGTACCGTATTTAGAACGAGACTGGTTACGATCTTTAACACCAGCACAGTCTAAAGAACCACGAACGGTATGGTAACGTACACCTGGTAAGTCTTTAACACGACCACCACGGATAAGAACAACACTGTGCTCTTGTAGGTTATGGCCTTCACCACCGATATAGCTAGATACTTCAAAACCTGAAGTTAAGCGAACACGGCAAACTTTACGCATTGCTGAGTTAGGTTTTTTAGGTGTAGTTGTGTAAACACGTGTACAAACACCACGACGTTGTGGACAAGCCTTCAACGCAGGAACTTTTGATTTTTCAATCAAAGTCGTACGACCCTTACGGATCAACTGATTTGTTGTTGCCATGTGGCAATTCTCCCGTTAATAAAAAGCCCCAAAAAATACTACTTTTTGAGGGCATGCAATTGTAAGCCAAGAAGTAAAAATGGTCAACATTCAACATGACATCAAATATTGACCATTGTGTGCTTACAACGAAATTTTCAGAATGATTTGATCAACCATTCATAACTAAATTTATTGTTTTTTCTGTGACGTAGGTAGTGAGTTTTCTGCTTCGTCTTTCTTTTTTGAATTACGACGCTTAGGGGGCGCTTTTACCTGCACAATAGGTTCGCCTTGAGGCTGGTCTTTATCAGCGTCTTGAACACTTTCATTAGAAGCCGATTCCACATGTTTTTCAGCTAAGGCCTTAAGACCATCCTCAACACTGACCGCTTCTTCTTTTTCAGACTCGGCAGATTTTGCTTCAATTTTAATTGCTGAAATTGAATCATTATGAACTGCAGACTCATCAACTTGAATAGACTCTTCTCCTTCAAGTTTTTTTGCAAACTCTTCAACCTCAACCACTAACTCATTATTGATTGACACTGTGGAATTCAATGCGAGTGAAGATTGCTTTAATAATTCTGTACCGCGCTCAAAGGCCTCCTGAACAGATACCTGCTCATCTGGATGTTGGAGAATGTACTGCTGTGCTCCTGAAAAAACAGCTCTAGCTTTAGAATGAGCCTCTTCCACCAAACGCCAGCTATATACTGCACCAATACCAGCACCAGCCACAGGTGCTAATTTAGATAAAATTGAAATTTGAGGAATCTGATTCAACCAATTCCATTTATAACCACCTTCAGGATTACTCAGCCAATTTTTTAAAGCCGTGAAGTCGTTACTAGAGCCCAATAGGGTTTGTAGCTGATGAGTATCTTGTGTTTCCAATAAATTTGCGACTGTTCTTAATGCCACTAAAAGTGTTTGCTTTTCCGCAATAACACCTAAATCGACTTGTTTGAATACATACTCAACGATCTCTTGCTCTTGACGATGATTAAGTTCAAAACCGTGCGCGCGCCCTTCTTGGTAAATACTACGCAACGTAAATGCCAACGAGAAAGGAATATCGATGGCCGTACCAACTACGCCTGTCGCACCAGAAACTGCCCCCTGAACCGCTGCAATCAACTTATTTTGATTGGCTAATGCTTCACCGATACGATTCGCACGATCAGGGCTTGATTTAAGTTCATCCAAGCTTTTTGCACCAACTTCCTTTAATACATGCTCAACTGAACTTAACTCAGAAACAAAATCATTCAATTTATCAAAAAAATAATCTGCAACTTTGTTGTTTAAGTCCGGAGAGATAAAAGAAGCAACATTATTTAATTTACTGTAATGACGACCAAAAATTTTTTGAGAAACTTGAGGGACATGATCACGAAATAATTGTTGAGGGGTTTCGTACTTTTTTTGTTCAGTCATTTTTCTCTCATCTAAAGTTATGTCAATAATTTTTTGTGGATCAGGTTGTTGCGTCAATTTCGCAATTGATCCTGGTGCAACATGTTGTGCCAGTTCAAATCCAGTAGCACTGAGCTTTTTAGCCACTCCAAATGCTTTTAATACCAGTCCGCTAGATTGCTTATTATTAGAATTTGCCATTTACAACCCTCCTTCGCATTTATCACTTATGTTTAAAATTCTATGCGCAGTCAAGAGTTATCTCAACTTTATCGTGTTTTATTCGGTTGCAATATAGTGAACATATCTGCCAATAAGCGTTTTAACGCTGCGATATTGATTTGCCATAAGAATTTAAAATAGATTCTGATATCATGATACGAATTTTTGACAAGATCTTATGGACTTTTACATCCAATCAAATCATCGATGTGAATTTTTCCATAAAATGACTTCACCATAATAGGGAATTGTAAATGAAACGTGTTGTAATCACTGGTATGGGCATTAACTCATGCATTGGTAATACATTAGAAGATGTAAATCATGCCTTACAAAATGGTATTTCAGGCACACGTTTTAACCCAACTTATGCTGAACTTAATTTTAAAAGTCATGTTAGTGCTGCAGCAGAACAAAATTTTGACGGTATTGACCGTAAACTGAAACGCTTTATGGGTGTATGTGCGATGTATGCCTATAACGCTGCAGTCGCTGCGGTTGAAAATGCGGGTCTAACCGCTGAAGATCTTGCGGGCAATCCTCGTTATGGTATTGCGGGTGGTTCAGGCGGCAACTCTACAGCTTCTGTCGCTGAAATGATTGAACTTCTTGAAGAGAAAGGCGCACGTAAAATTGGCCCTTTCTTTGTTCCACGCAATATGTCAAATACTATTACAGCTAACGTTGGTGTGGCATTCAAATTACAAGGTATCGCTCACTCTATTACAAGTGCTTGTGCAACCTCAGCTGATGCCATTGGTTACGCATACAACCTGATTCAACTTGGCAAACAGGATCTAATGCTCGCTGGTGGTGGTGAAGAAGACCATTGGTCACAAAGTCTATTATTTGATGCAATGGGTGCTTTATGCTCAAAATATAATGACTCACCAGAAACCGCTTCTCGCCCTTACTCTGCTGATCGTGATGGTTTTGTCATTGCTGGCGGCGGTGGTTTCGTGGTACTTGAATCTCTTGAGCATGCTCAAGCGCGCGGTGCAAATATTCTTGCTGAAGTCGTTGCATATGCAGCCAACTCTGATGGTGCTGATATGGTCGCACCATCAGGTGAAGGTGCAACACGTTGCATCTTGATGGCACTTGATGAAGCAAAACAGCATGGTGTTGAAAAAATTGATTATGTAAATACACACGGCACATCTACACCAGCTGGTGATGTGACTGAATTGAAAGCAATGGAACGTGCATTCGGTGAAGGTCAAGTACCACCTTTAAGTTCAACAAAATCTATGACAGGTCATAGCTTAGGCGCTGCAGGTGTACAAGAAGCGATTTACTCTATTCTCATGATGCAGAATGACTTTATTGCACCAAATATCAACGTTACTGAGCTTGATGAAGGTGCAAAACCATTTGATATCGTACTTGAAAAACGCGATACAAAACTGAATACTGTAATGAGTAACAGTTTTGGTTTCGGCGGCGTAAATGCCTGCCTCATTTTCAAGAAATGGGAAGGCTAATTTAATTCCGCCCATAATGGGTGATTAGATGGATGCTCCTTCAGATGCTTTCCTATGGGTAAAAGCATTACATATTATTGCTGTGGTATGTTGGTTCGCTGCTTTGTTCTATCTACCACGGCTTTATGTTTATCATGCGATGAGTGAAGATGCCATAAGTCATCAACGCTTTGAAGTCATGGAACGTAAGCTTTATCGTGGCATTATGTGGCCTGCGATGATCGCAACATTGATCACTGCACATTTTTTAGTGGACTGGGGTGATGCAACTCGACATTATCATGAAGCTTTATGGTTTTATTTAAAAGTTGGTTTAGTCGGATTACTGGTCATATACCACCTAGTGTGTGGATATTACCGTAAAAAACTCATTGATAATGCACACTATAAAAGTCATAAGTTCTGGCGCTATTTCAACGAAATGCCCACATTGATCTTATTCGCAGTTGTAATTTTAGTTGTGGTCAAACCTACATTCTAACTAAAGAATATAAAAAAACCTCCATTCGTGGAGGTTTTTTCTTTCTCTAAAAATTAATTATGGTTACGCTTACGCATACGTGGTTTATAAAGAACACGGTATGTTACAGCTAACAGAATCAACCAGATTGGGCTAATCATCAAAGCTTTAAGCGTGTCTGGCTCTAAACTTAAAATGATTAATGCAAATAGCAAAAATGCCAATACAACGTATGACATTGCCACTCCACCCGGCATTTTAAAATTCGACTTTTCATGTAGCTCAGGTCGCAATTTACGGTAGCGTATATAGCACACCATGATAATCGCCCAAATACTAATGAAAAGAATCACACACAGCGAACTTGCTAATGTAAAAGCTTCCATCGTATTTGGCACAAAATACTGAAATGCTGCACCGGCCATAATAAATGTACATGAAAAGATTAATCCCTTAGCAGGTACGGCACGACTTGAAAGTTCTGCTAGCTTTTGAGGGGCTTGGCCGTCACGGGCCAATCCAAATAACATTCGACTGGTAGAAAAGACACCACTGTTCATGGAAGACATCACAGAAGACAAAACCACTAGGTTCATAATCACAGCAGCTGAACCAATACCCGCAAATAAGAATAATGTGACAAATGGACTTTGATCTGCTGGGATATTGATCCAAGGTGTCACAGACATAATCATGATCAACGAAAGCACATAGAAAATAATAATACGTGTCGGAATAGCATTAACCGCTTTTGGTAAATTTTTTTCAGGATCTTTGGTTTCCGCAGCCATCGTCCCGAGTAACTCTACACCAACAAAGGCAAACATTGCGATTTGAAAGCCTGCCAAAAAGCCCATGGTTCCTTTCGGGAACATTCCACCATGAGACCAAATGTTACTGAAGCTTGCAACAGCACCACTTGGTGACTGAAAACTCGTAAACACCATGAAGGCACCCACCAAGATCAATCCAATAATGGCTAGAATTTTGATTAATGCAAACCAAAACTCAATTTCACCAAAAAGTTTTACAGTGACTAAGTTAATTGCGAGTATGAATAAGACACATCCTGCACTAATCGCTGCTTGCCCCATTGGGGTAAACATTTGATCTGGAGGTAACCAAAAACTGAGATAATTGATAATTGCTGCTAAATCAGCAATACCGACCAAAATCCATCCCAGCCAATAGGACCAACCAATATAATACCCTGCACCTGGTCCAATGAGATCATGTGCCATATCAATAAATGATTTGTAGTGCAGATTAGATAAAAGAATTTCACCAAGGGCACGCATCAAGAAAAAAAACATGGCACCAATAATCATATAAATGATGATGATTGAAGGTCCTGCAAGTGAAATCGTTTTTCCTGAGCCCATAAACAACCCTGTACCAATCGCTCCACCGATGGCGATGAGTTGTAAATGTCGATTTGAAAGCTTACGCTGTAATTCATTGGGAGATGATTGTTCATCAATATTTGTGGTTGTCATTATTCAACATCCTTTTACACCATCTAATCTAATCGATCAGCCTAAATTCCGCTTCAAACTGAGATTCGAGAGATTTTGTTATTATGAGAGGAGCCATAAATGACTCTTCCTCGTGAATTCTTACTTATATTCAGTTATTTCAATGCAGCAATCACTGCGATTTCAATTAACCATTCTGGATTAACTAAGTCAGCCTGAATGGTTGCTCGTGATGGTGGTATTGAATCCTCCATCCATTCAATCCAAATTTGATTGAAGATTTGAAAATCTTCCAAATTCTTCACGAAAACTTGTGCTGACAATAAACGAGATTTATCTGTGCCTACTTGAGCCAAAAGAGCGTCGATCGTATTCAGCACATCTTTCGTTTGTAAGGCGATATCAGGCGTCGTAATCTTAGGTACTTGACCAGAAAGATAAGCCACTTGATTAAAGACTGTAACTGCACTCATCACGCCATTACTATTGAATTTTTGAATATCCTGATTTTGCATATTAATTCCTTGATTACTCAGTATCGATCCTAGTGTTGATCGTTGAATTTTTAACATTAAATTTCTAGAACAAATGGAACCCGCGTCGTTACGCCACACATTAACTCATATCCCACAGTACTCGCTCCTGCAGCGACCTCATCAATCGGTAACAAACTTCCATACTTTGAGACGCCCCACAGTACGACTTCACTGCCAATTTTTGCATCTTCAATATGCGTGATATCAACAGCTAGCATGTCCATACTTACACGACCAATTAAAGAAGTTTTTTGCCCATTCACAAGCACTGCTGTGCCAGATTGAGTAATCCGTTGATATCCATCTGCATATCCACAAGCGACAATGCCAATTTTCATAGCTTGTTCTGCAAAAAATGTCGATCCATAGCCAATACTTTGCTGAGGATTAATTTCTTGAATCGCAATCAATTCACTTCTTAAAGACATTGTTGGTTTTAAGTCCCAATCTTGAATAGTATGGGTTGGATAATCCGGTGAACTCCCATACAACATAATGCCACTACGTACAATGTTAGAGTGGACATGATTGGCATGTCTAAGAATGGCTGCGCTATTACTTACTGAGCAAGGACCACCTAAAGCACTGACGATTTGATTGAATACTGAAATTTGATAGTCAACGCCAACCTGATTCAAGCGCTCGCCATCAGCATCAGAAAAATGTGTCATGTGAGTGATTGATGACACTTGCGGCAATTCAGTTAACAGACTCCAAATTTCAGAGTAACGTTGAGGTTGGAATCCTAAACGATTCATGCCACTGTTCATTTTCAGAAAAATATTAAAATGAGCATCTAAACCGCACCGCTTAATCCATTCGACTTGAATCTCATTATGAACGGTAAATTGAAGTTCCAAATCATGACACAACTGTAAATCCGCTTCTTGAAAGATACCTTCCAAAAGCAAAATTGGGCCTTTCCAACCTAAATCTCGAACTCGTTGTGCTTCACTCAGCTCTAGAAGTGCAATTCCATCTGCATCCTTTAAGGCTGAATAAATGCGCTCGATCCCATGGCCATAAGCATTAGCTTTTACAACAGCAAAAATTTGGGCATTTGGCACATGTTGCTTAGCAACTTTCAAATTATGTTTGATTGCGTTTAAATGAATGACAGCCTGTATCGGGCGAGACATATTCCTTGTCCTATTATATTTTTTAATATCAAACCACGCAGCCTTTAAGCTGCGTGGTTATAACGTTGAATTGAAAGTCCATCGGTACTAATCTCTGGAGTCCGATTCAGCACTAAATCACTAATCAGCTTTCCAGAACCACATGCCATGGTCCAACCGAGCGTGCCATGTCCAGTATTTAAAAATAGATTCTTATATTTCGTCGCACCGATAATAGGCGTACTGTCTGGCGTCATTGGTCGTAGTCCCGTCCAGAAGCTGGCTTGTGCCATATCTCCACCTGGGAACAAATCACGCGTTACCATCTCTAAGGTGCCACGGCGATCCTCATTTAACTCTTTATTAAAACCACTTAACTCAGCCATCCCACCAACACGAATTCGTTGATCAAAACGAGTTATTGCAATCTTGTAGGTTTCATCTAAGACAGTTGATTGAGGGGCATATTGCGCATCCACGATAGGTATAGTTAATGAATATCCCTTTACAGGATAAATGGGCAAATCTAGACCTAATGGTTTAATAAAATCTCGTGAATAGCTACCGAAGGCAAGTACATAACGATCAGCCGTGAGTACCTGACCGTCTACAACAACGCCTTTGATTTCGTCACCTTCAACTACGAGTTTTTCAACATTTTGATTAAATTTAAACTCAACACCAATACCTTTTGCATATTCAGCAAGCGCGTTGGTAAAGATATAGCAATCCCCAGTCTCATCATTTGGAAGATGTAAACCACCGACCAATTTGTCTTTAACTTCCGCTAACGCAGGCTCAACTCGACCTAGACCGTCACGATCTAATAACTCAAATTCGACACCTGTTTCTTTTAAAACTTCAATGTCTCGTTGAACTGCGTCTAATTGCGCATCCTTACGAAAAATTTGTAATGTTCCTTTTGAACGATTCTCATAAGATATGCCAATATTTTCGCGTAACTCTCTTAAACAATCTCGACTGTATTCAGCAACACGTACCATACGCTCTTTATTGATGGCGTAATGTGCCGCATTGCAGTTCTTCAACATTTGAGCCATCCATTTCAGCTGCCACAAGCTTCCATCTACATTAATTGCTAATGGTGCATGATGTTGAAACATCCATTTAACCGCTTTAAATGGAATTCCTGGTGCGGCCCATGGTGTAGAATACCCAGGAGAAATCTGTCCTGCATTGCCAAAACTCGTTTCTTCGGCAGGACCTGATTGACGATCTAATACAGTGACGCTTGCTCCTTGTTGCGCTAGGTAATACGCACTTGCAACACCAATGACACCACTACCTAATACAATAACGCGCATGAACTATCCCTCAGCACTGTGTAGTTTATTTCACTAGTATATTTTTGCTTTAATAGTTTTTTTCACTCTTTTAATCGTTATAATTTAGGTAATTTAAGGGTTTTATCCTGAAAAAATTAAAAAATAAGGAAATTATTCATGCGGAAATTAGATCGCACTGATCGTATGATTTTAGATATTCTGCAAAAGGACGGTCGTATTGCCATTAGTGAACTGGCTGCAAAAGTAAATCTTTCTACAACCCCATGCTCGGAAAGAGTGAAAAGACTAGAACGAGATGGCATTATTATGGGCTATTACGCCCGATTAAATCCGGAGTTATTGGAGCGTAATTTACTCGTCTTTCTAGAAATTAAGTTATCGGCGAAATCTGGAGATGTTTTTGATCAAGTCGCCAAGAATTTAGTTGAGATACCTGAGGTATTAGAGTGTCATTTAATTTCAGGTGAATTCGATTACTTGGTGAAAGCGAGACTAAAAGAAATGAGTGCTTATCGCCAACTACTGGGTGACCTGCTTAAAATGCTTCCCTCCTCTGCATCCTCCCATAGTTACATCGTGATGGAAGAGGTCAAAGAGTCCTTGTACTTGGATCTAAGCTAAGCTACGAAGAGCAATCTCTTGAGAGTTGCTCTTGAGCCCAAATTTCGGCTTAGATTAATCAACGTAATTTAAAATTTGATGGAAAGCTTGAATTCTGGCTTTGGGTGCAGCAGCGGCTAACTCTGCATCACTGCCATAACCGTATTCCACCGCAATCGTTTCAATCCCATTTTTTCGAGCACCGATAATGTCATGCTCTCGGTCCCCTACCATTAAACAGGTTTCTGGCTTAATTTTTTCTCGCTCTAAAATATATGCAATAAGTTCAGCTTTATTGGTGCGGTCACCATTTAACTCACTGCCATAGGCATAATCAAAATACGGTGTGAGATTGAAATGTTCAAGAATTTTCTGGGCATACACCTCAGGCTTTGCAGTAGCTAAAAACAATCTGTAACCTTTGTTCTTAAGTTTTGCCAATGTCTCTGCTACATCTTCAAATAATAAATTTTCAAATAAACCTTTTACAGCAAAGCGTTCACGATAACCAAGTAAAGCCTGTTCCGCCAAATCATCATTCACATCAACCTTCAAAATTTTGGCCAACGAGGCTTTTAAAGGTGGTCCAATAATCCAATCAATATTCTCATCCTCCGCGATAAGATGACCTACTTTTTCTAAACCATAACGTGCAGAAGTCGTAATACCCACTTTAGGATCAGTTAACGTTCCATCTAAATCAATGAGAATATTTTTAATCATGCTGTACCTTTTTTAGAAATGCTATCGAGACTTCTCAGAAACTTGCCTATACTACTCCAAATTGATCGATGAAGGACATTGTTGTGCGCCCTACTGTATTGTGCTTTTCTGGTTTAGATCCATCTGGTGGTGCTGGCTTACAAGCAGATATTGAAGCGATCGGCCAAAGTGGTGCTCATGCAGCAATCGCATGTACAGCGTTAACCATTCAAAACTCTCAACAAGTTTTTGGATTTGAAGCAACCTCAAAAGATTTACTGCTGGCTCAAGCGAATGCTGTAGTGAACGATCTTCCTATCAAAGTAGTGAAATCTGGCATGCTCGGCACTACCGACAATATCGCCGCTTTGGCAGAATTCCTAAGAGCACATCCTGATTTCCAATATGTACTCGATCCAGTTTTGGTTGCCAATAGTGGTGGCTCATTAGGAAATCAAGCAACATTGGTCAAGGCTTTTGTTGAATTGATTCCTCTTGCTACGATTCTTACACCGAATACCGTTGAACTTCGCGCATTAACAGGCTGTGAAGATTTAGATCAAGCTACACAGAAGTTATTTGAAATGGGTGCTAAAGCTGTATTAGTCAAAGGTGGTCACGAAGACACACCGACTTATATTAGAAATGCACTCTACATCAACGGTGATATGGTCTCTGAAACAAAATGTCCTCGTCTTGAAGGTGAGTATCATGGTTCAGGCTGTTCTCTTGCTAGTTTTATTGCAGGGAGGTTGGCACAAGGTGATCAAATTAAAAATGCAGTTCACCATGCGGAAACATGGCTATTTGGTGTATTAAAACGTGCTGAAATCCCAGTTGAAGGTGGCCAAAGAATTCCAAAACGCTTCTAAATAAAAAGCCCACTGACTGTGGGTTTTTTTTTATTAATCTTTTAGTCTTTCTTTGACTGATCGGATATGTTCTCTATTGGTTTTCCACGATTTTTGAAGCGCTGCTTTTTCAATACGATATTTAATTCTCTGTAGTCTACGATCATCAATCACTTTCATTTGGTAGCTTTTAACTTCTTCAATCCAACTTTTACCCCAATGAACATGTACAGGAATTGGTGTTTTAAACTCACAATTAGGCACGAAAACTATTAACCCATGTATCGACAGATTTGAATCGATTAAATCTTTTAACAATCCCTCTAAAACCTTTATATGCTTGTAGTTTTGGTGCAATGGATTTTGAAATTTATGGCTAGATTTATAAATTTTTTGAGTCCACATTTTTTGATGTGATGAGCCAAAAATCCAACCTTTATAGTTTTTGGTCTCAATCACAAATATTCCATAAGGACTCAATAAAATATGGTCAATCTGTGTGGTCTGATTGTCCTGATCCAAAAATGTTAGATCATTCAGTAAAATATAGTCCTCATTCAAAAATTTTTTTGCATGATATTGGACAATGTATTCACCCAATTTTCCTTTGATATAAGGTACAAACATTTTGAATACAGGGATGATTGCTAGAATTAAGATCAACCACCATAACTGCGATATGAGATTAAAAACAATTGTAATTATAGGATTTTCATTAGACATAATTTTTGTATTTCATATGTTTATGCTGTTATAACATCACCACTTATCATCTTCAAGCTGCAGCAGCTTAAGCTTATTTTCCACACCTCCTGAAAATCCGACCAGCTTGCCATTGACACCTATTACACGATGACAAGGTACAATGATCGCGATAGGATTTTTCCCATTGGCCAAGCCTACCGCTCGAACCGCTTTTACATTCCCAACATCCTCAGCAATTTGCTTATACGTTCTAGACTCTCCAAAAGGAATTTTTAACAGCGCATTCCATACCGAGCGTTGGAATTCTGTCCCATAAAGTTCTATAGGCAAATCAAATACCTGACGTTGTTTTAAAAAATATTCGCGAAGCTGTGTTTCGGCAATGCATAAAATCTCGTGATCATCCCGCTGAATTACGATTTGATTTCGGATAAACTGAGGAAGTGCATTCTCCCAAGCGACAACAATCAATGCTCGATCATGAGCAACCAATTGAAGTTCACCGACAGGTGTCATTATTTTTTTTAAATAAAATTGAGTCATTTTTTAATCGCCTGAAAGTTGAATCATCTAACTATGTTGATGATAACTTCATCAAGACCAAACCCGAAATAATCAATACTGCAGCGATCATTCTCATTGCATTTGCAGGTTCTCCAAGAATAAAAATCCCAACCACAAATGAACCTACAGCACCTATGCCTGTCCATACGGTATAAGCTGTCCCGAGTGGCAAAGTTTTCATCGCATGGGAAAGTAAAGCAAAACTTGCGATCATGAAAACGATCGTCAAAATACTGGGTGTCAATTTGGTGAATCCATCTGAAACTTTCATAAAATAGGCCCAGACCACTTCCAACAACCCTGCAACAATCAAGACTAACCAAGCCAAAATAAACCCTCTCTCAATTAAAAAAAGCAGCGTATGGATACGCTGCCTTAAATCTTACGCTGAAGCTAATTTCATCATGACTAAACCTGAAATAATCAGAATAGCCGCAATCATCCGCATTGCTGTCGCAGGCTCACCCAGAATAAAAATGCCGACTAAAAAAGACCCTACTGCACCAATCCCCGTCCAAATCGTATAGGCAGTTCCCAGAGGGAATGTTTTCATGGCATGTGCCAACAACCCAAAACTGAGAACCATAAAAAATAGAGTAATTGCAGTCGGTGTGAATTTAGTAAATCCTTCAGACATTTTCATACTATATGCCCAAACGATCTCAAATAAACCCGCGAGAATAAGAATAAACCAAGCCATGATGCCTGCTCCCAATTAAAATAATTTAAGAGTCAGGCCGTCCTGACGATTTTTCTCAGAGAAATGAGGGAGGTCGTTCCTCCAAATGATGGTTGAATTATATCAACACACGCACAAAATAGGCGCAATTTTACAATTTTTGACCCAAAATACACCTACAAAAAATAGGTCATTATCGGACTAGCTTTTCTAGATTATTTCTGCATTTTTAGGCTATTGCATTACAAAGGCGATCGCTATTGGCAGATAGAAGACTAAATCCGCACTAAATTAAAACACTTTACTGCACTATAGAATCACTGGTCTGGGATGTTTAAATTTAAATTGATTTTTTATCTCGCTCTTTTAAGACTTATTAATGAAGATAAGCCAAATAATGAGCAACGAAAATTTCTCCCCCCTAACAATTCAACAGAAAGGATAAGAAGATCCATTATTTGTAAAAAAGGACTCAAATGAGTCCTTTTTATACATTTATTGTCTAATAAACAAACCATTGAACTAAATATGATTATAATCTAATCAAATTATCCAGACTGTTATCAACACAGATATCCACCATGTTATCCATAAACTTATCCACAGATGTGTGTAGTGTTATACATGTTTCGGATCAAACGTTAATTGAACCTACTTTCGCCAACTCTGCACGCATTTCATCAATTACAGCTTTATAATCTGGCTTTCCAAAAATGGCAGAACCAGCTACAAACATATCTGCACCAGCTTCAGCGATTTCACGAATATTTGCTGGACCAACACCACCATCAACTTCTAAGCGAATATCTTTACCAGATGCATCAATAATTTTGCGTGCTTCACGAAGTTTATCTAGCGTCATTGGGATAAATTTTTGTCCACCGAAGCCAGGGTTGACGCTCATTAATAAGACTTGATCCACTTTATCCAGTACATAATCAAGGTAATGTAAAGGCGTTGCAGGGTTAAAAACTAAACCTGCTTTAGCACCACCAGCTTTAATCAGCTGCAATGAACGGTCGATATGGTCTGATGCTTCTGGATGAAAAGTGATGATATCTGCACCCGCTTCTAAGAAATCTCCGATCATACGATCGACTGGTTTCACCATAAGATGAACGTCAATTGGGGCCTGAATACCATATTTTTTAAGTGCCTTACATACACCAGCACCAAAAGTTAAATTTGGTACATAATGATTGTCCATTACATCGAAATGGACCACATCTGCACCTGCTTCAAGTACGTTTTCGACTTCTTCACCTAAGCGAGCGAAATCAGCAGATAAAATCGATGGAGCAATTAAGAATGGCTTGGACATGTCAGGACCTGGCGGGAAATTAGAATTCAAAAGTTGATTATAGCAAAACTTCGTTTATTCATTCCTTCGAAATTACTGCTATTTAAATTTCAACTCAAAATGCAAATCGTTGATAAAAAAATCTTCAAGGACGGAATATGACTTATGCAAAGCTATGTTGCATATTCGGAACAACCTTATGGTGAGATGAATGTTAAGATACAATAAATTTCAAGCATTACGGTAAATAATGAAAACAACCACAACGATAGACAGCTCCGAAGCATTACGTATCGCTAAACGATTAAGCAATCATTGGAAACATAAATTTGATGTCGCCAATACCGATGACCAATATCAAATTTTTATGCCAAAAGTGACAGTTGAATTATCAATACAACCTGATCAACTTCATGTCAGTATTGTGAATAAAGAAGAAATATCTTTAGAAGAATTAATACGACTAGAAAATGTCGTGCTTGATCATATCAATCGCATGGTTCAAGCTGACTATCAAGTTATATGGTCTAGAGAAAGTTAAAGAAAAACCGACATAAAGTCGGCTTTTCATTATTGTTGCTGTTTAAATTCAGTAACACGGCGAATTCGTTCTTCAGTGGCAGGATGACTTGCAAAGAGATCAAGAATTTTTGATTGATCTTCGTCTTCTCCCATATCATCACTCATACGTTTTAAAAAGTTTGCAAAATGCACTGTATCCATTTCATGTTTATGCATGAGTTCTAGCGCATACTGATCTGATTCTAACTCAAACTTCCGTGAATATCCTGCACCAATCATGGCAACTGGCAAAGTCGCAATTAAATCCGATCCATCACCAGTGATAGCAATATAAAGTACGCTGAATCCTAGGCTCGAAAGACCTTGTTGTAAGCTGTGACGTTTTAATAAATGTGCTTGTTCATGTGCCAAAACGCCGATAATTTCCTGGTCATTCTTGGCAAGCTTCACTAATTCATCGGTGAGATAAATTGTATTGTTTGGCAATGCGAGTGCATTGGCTCCAAGCGAGGTACCTTCCCTAAATTTCAACTGAGCGGGACGACCCTCAGCAACATATTTCAGATAATCCGCGAGAATCCGATCCTGTCTTTGCTGTGATAACTGAGAAGGTTTAGTGTATTCGGCTAAATAAACTTCTGCCTGACCACCCAAACGATTCAGCGTATTTTCTGGCAGCTGGAAAGCAACAATGTGCGATGCCGTCGGTATTCCCCATTTAATGACGGAGAAACCAAGTGCGACCACGAAAATAACACTAAAAATAATCAACGATGGTGTACGTTCAAGTTTCCATACTTTTTGATGAAAATTTTTATGCTCAACAGGCAACCATTCAGGAAGCTGACGCTCATGAAATTCAATCCTAGCGTCATGTGTTAACTCTAAAGCTGGATTACGTCGACCAATTTTACCAAGCAATACCATTTCATCTGCATGATAGTAGACTGTTTTCACTTCGCCTTGATCTGTATAACTGACAGCGATACTGTCTTGATTAGCAGGGCGAATCTGTGCTGTAAAAGGCTTAGAAAGAACACCATCATAATATGTCACTGTGAGAGGTTGATTCATTGAATTAACTCCTAAAGTGAAATATCAATATCAAAAATATCACTAATTTCTTCCGCGATGGCACTATGATCACTTTGCGCAATATTCATCATCAGGTTTGGATCATCATTTAATTCTAAGCTCATCGATTCAACTTGGTATCGATAAATGCGAATAGCAGCCCATGCTGACAATAATCCTAAACTTAAGATTCTAGCGATCCAATTACTCGCAACAATCCATGCATAGCGCCATTGATTACAACTGGTCTTAAACTGACTGCTGTTGAGTGTTGTGCTATTCCACGTAGTAATAAAAATTCGTGCCTGTATTAACGGACCAATAAACAACATTCCAATCACATAAACGGCAAAGATCATCATCAGCATCATATCCATTCCATGACCACTGAGTATTGATAATGTCGAACCACCAAATCCGATGAGCATAAGAATCAATACAAAGAGAATCATGGGAACATATACTGCTCGCATATAACTAGGCCAGTCATTGTTTAATTGAAATTTGAGTTGTCCAACGTACAAATGATTAAGCGTATATTTTTTATAAATCCAAATTGCGACAGGGCTAAATATACCTAATGTAAAAATGGTGATAGCAAGCGCAAGTAAAAATTGTTTATAGGCTTCTTTATTCGTGCCAGAAAAATAAAAACGGCTGTTCCCAAATTTACTGTTGCGCGCATTAAATCGAATTGTGGCACGAACCAACCATGGAAGAGCAATATAAATAATCAGTCCACCAAATGCTGCTATCGTCATATCCATATATGAGGCAATCGCAAATATTGCCCAAATGCCAATGGCTATCAGTCGACCAATCAAAATTTTAGTCGGTAAACCAGTAAAATCAAAAAAGCGATGAAAAAATTCGGTATTGTTATAAAAATATCTTAAACGACGTACTTTCGCCCATGGCGCATATAGGCTCAATGTCGCAATCGTCAATAAAATATTGACGATCCATATGCCAAAGTACTCCATCGCATTGCCATGAAATTTAAATTTAAATACTTTCCCCATATAAATCGGTCGATTTTCATCTGCATCAGATAATGGAAATGGATCGTTGATCAATGGTAAGGGTGCTTGTTCAGCGGAGTGTTCTGATGAATTCATTATTATTTTCTCTGATTATAAAAAATGACATCCCGAGAGATGTCATCATTCAACATGGTTTAAATGTGATATCGCACACATTATAACGAACTTAAGTATGAATATCTTAAAATTCAAATCAGATTAATTTTGCAATTGTAAAGCATGGAATTGCAGATGATCATCAATAAAACTTTGGATAAAGAAGTATCCGTGATCATAAGCCTCGTGCTCACGCAATGTGAGCTTTTGACCTACGGTTTTACATGATTCAGCAAATAGTGCTGGATTAAGTTGAGCATAAAATTGATCTGCAACCCCCTGATCAATTAAAATTTCGTGATATAGAGCACCCTTTGCTTTCACGAGCTCATTCGCATCATGTGCTTTCCATAACTCACGATCTTCTCCGAGGTAAGCTGAAAATGCCTTTTCACCCCATGGACAAATTGATGGTGCACAAATCGGTGCAAATGCTGAGACTGACTTGAATAAGTCTGGATATTTCCAAGCAAGCGTGAGTGCACCGTGCCCTCCCATGCTGTGACCAAAAATACCAATCCCGTCATCCTGTACAGGAAACGATGTAAGAACTAAAGGATACAACTCCTGTATAAGATACGACTCCATCTGATAATGCTCAGCCCAAGGTGCTTGAGTTGCGTTTAAATAGAATCCAGCCCCTTGCCCTATATCCCAAGAATCCCCGACCGCCACGTCGTCACCACGAGGTGATGTATCTGGAGCAATCAAGATAATTCCCAATTGTGCAGCTAAACGTTGTGCATGTGCTTTGATAACAAAAGTTTCTTCAGTACAAGTCAAACCTGCAAGATAGTACAACGCAATACATTTTTGACCCTCGAGTGCCTGTGAAGGTAAAAATACAGAAAATTTAGTGGGATTTTTCAAAAACTTTGAATTGATCTGATAAACACGTTGTTCACCATCAAAACATTTATTCTTTTGAACCAATTCCATTGCACTGCCTCACACATTTAATTTTTAAAACATCATCGCATATTCGTAAACTGAGCACTATCACTCTGGTGTTCACTACTTACGGTTGATAATCCAACCTGAGGAAATAATCTCTTTTCAAGTTGCGGCAACATAATTTCCATATTCTTACCAATGACCCATTGTGGCTCTGATGGCATAAACCCTTGTGCATTTTCCCAATGCGCAATATTGACTGATGCATCTTCAAAGGCTTCACGTAAGCTATTTTTTTCACGCATCGCTAAATCAAAGAAAGCACGTCCAAAATAAGTCGAGTCTGTATCATTTGAACAACCAAAAGACTCTCGATCTGCTGCAGCTGCAGTAATGACTAATGTATCTGGCGATTGCAACGCTGGAATAAAACTACCAGAGAAACATGATGAAATCACAATGACTCTCCATCTGATCCCTGATTTATCAAGCGTTTGGCGCAACCATTTTGGATCTATGTCTTCCAAATCAATTGGCGTATTTTCCATTTGAAATTGGTTACTCAATCCATGGGAAGTCATATAAAGAAACAGGACATCACTTTCACGATTCATCTGAGCGCCAATACGTTGCAATGCCAAATCAATACTGGTCTTTGACGCAATTGGATATTCTTCGCGAGTTGCAGGATTATTAATTAACGCAATTGAACGACCAAAGGTTCCGAAACGCGTATCAAATTGATCTTTAAATCTTTGAATTTCCAATTTGAATACATCTTGATAACTTGCACCAGCTACGCCCATAAAATACCAATGCGAGTTCGCGAACTCTCCAAATTGGATCTGTTCAAGCGCCTGATTTAATAATCTGCTTTGCGCGTAAAATGATTGTTCTGAAATACTTGGAGGCGCCTCATCTACCTTCCAAATTGGTTGACTTTGTGACGAAATCTGCCACACAAAAAGTGTAAAAAACGTGGCGATCATGATGAGCAGTCGCTCCCACCAAGGCCATTTTAATTCACGCGAAAAAACCCAAACAACAGCTAAACTTTGCCAAACAAACAATAAAGAAAATATGTGCTGCAAATGATCAACAAGGAAATTAGGTTGATAGTCAAAGTTATTAAAATAATATTGGATAAGACACTGAATCAAAACAATATGTGTGTCTAGTACTAACCAAAGTAATGCTGGCACTAACATCAAACGTGGATTATTAGTACGCTGTGAAAGGAAAATCCCAACAATTAAAGCAATAAATGGCCAGAGCGCATAACTCACTAATCCTTGAGAATTAAATTCTCCAGCACCATTCGATAACAACCAGCTAAATAAAGAGCTCGCTGAACCTCCAAGAATTCCCCAAAAAATAAGTTGAAGAATTGATGGCCTTACAATCTGTAGTGATTTCCTTGAACCTAAAAATAACCAAATCCCTGCAAGCTGGTTACTTTTTAAATCATGCCAAAAGTTAATTGAAGGTTTAAGGTCTATCATAAGATTACTGTGTAGGTGCTTGGATCAGCTTTTTTAAGTTTATGCTCGGTTAAATAATTATCAATGCTACTTTTAACTATATAACAATTTTTCGATTATTTTTGAGTCATTTACCAAACTACTCAGAAACAATCGTTTGAAAATAGGCATCAAAGCGACATGCATCACCTAACCATTGATGATCAGGTTTTTGCGCATTGAGATAAACAGCATGCCTTGGTCGCTTTACAATAACTCGCTTAGCAACGCTTTGAGCCAATGCCAACAATTCTTCACCTAAATCCATCTCTCCATCTTCAGGCAACAGAAGATGTAACAGCTGCATTTGTTTTTTCACTTGCGCTTGTTTTTTAATGGCATTTTGATTCTGATCGCGCTGTGGAAACATTGGATCTAAATACACTACATCGGCATCGACGAGTTGGTTTGCACATTGCTTAAGATAATCAGCAGAATCTGAGAAAACCAGCTGAATACGCGCAACAATACTCTTTAAAAATGGGTCAAGACTCGCTTGTTGATGAGTAGATTCTAACAAAGTATATAAAATTGGATGTCGTTCAACTAATGTGACATTTGCCCCTAAATGTGCCATCAGTAAACTGTCATGCCCAAGCCCTGCGGTGGCATCAATGAGCTGGGGTTTTTCAGATAACTGGCATGCCCTCGCAATCATTTCAGATTTTAAGCTAGCACGTTTTAAGCGACCGACTTCGGCTTTCCAATCAGGTTGCATACGCATGCCCTGTGCGCACAGCCACAACCCATCTTGATCAACACAAAGCGCAAGTTCAGGATGATGTCTGAAAAATCGAGCATTCAATTTTTCAACCTCTTCGATTGTTGACTGCACCCCACGAGAAGAAAGCACAGCATTAAAATGCTGTGCTTTCTCAAGAAAATCTCGTTCAGCAAATAAGCGTATTTCGCTTACCATAATTTCCAACCTGTAAATGCAAAGAGAAGGATCACTAAACCTGAAGCAATTCGATACCAAGCAAAAATCATAAAATCACGTTTTGCGACATAGGCAACCAAAGCTCGAATGAGTAATAAAGCTGAGACAAATGAAACAATCAACCCAGTTGTCAACACTGCCCAATCTTCAGCAGTCTGGAACACATCATAGCTTTGATATAAATCTAATAATCCAGCACCAATAATGACTGGAATTCCAAGAAAGAATGAAAATTCGGTCGCTGCTTTGCGGGAAACGCCTAAAAACATTGCCCCGATGATCGTAGCACCAGAACGTGACGTACCTGGGATCAAAGAGAGCACTTGAATTAAACCAATCCAAATTGCATCTTTATAACTGAGCTCTTCAACTTCTTTGACACGTATTCTTGGGGGATTTTTTTCTACCCAAATGATAATTAAACCACCCACAATCAGGCCAATTGCAATCGCGTAGTTATTAAATAATAGCTCTTTTACTGTTTGCCCAAAGGTCAAACCTATTGTAACAATTGGGATTGAAGCCAAGATTAAACCAAATCCGAGTCTTCTACCTTGTGCTTCGCCAGTGACCATACCCGTTGCAGCACCCCATAAGCGCGACCAATATTCATAAATAACCGCTGCGATTGCCCCCATTTGAATGGCAATCACAAAGACATCACTTTTTTCCTTGGTCCAGAAATTCATGAGTTCAGCGGCTAAAATTAAATGGCCTGTACTAGAAATGGGTAAAAACTCAGTAATACCTTCAACGATACCCATAATTGCCGCTTTAAGCAGCAGTAAAAGATCCATAGAAATTCCTAATTATGCTTTGCCTTGTTCTGGAATTTTTTTCCACGCATTGTCACGTAAATAAACGGGTAGTGCGAGATCGGCACTGAGCCATTGTTCTTTTAAAGCATGTTCACGTGCAATCGTCGCTATATCCTCAGCAGTTGCTTGGACATGTGAATAATCATTTAATTCGGGATGAATACATTTTGTTCCTGAACCAATCATTTGAAACTTTTGATAGGCTGCAGCATTTTCATAATTTAATAATTGCTCTTCATCCACCAACTGCATTAAACCTTGAGCATTTAACTGAAAACTTGCAATGTAGACCTCACTCATTCTTGCATCAAGTACAGCCGTAACTTCTGTCAGTTGATACATTCGATAAGCAGCCTGTGCCAGAGCTTGAAGGGATGAAACAGGAATCACAGGCACGTCATGTGACCATGCAAGCGCCTGAGTGACTGCTGCATTAATACGCACACCGCTGAATGAGCCAGGACCACGACTAAAAGCGATCGCATCCAAATCTGAAACGTGTACTTCAGCTTGCTGAAAAGCTGCTTCAATCATTGGGAGGATAGATTGGGTCTGCGCTTTTGCACGATCATCTAGTTTATAAAAAAGTACTTGATTCTCATCAATTAACGAAACTGAGCACTGCTCATTGGCAGTTTCTAATGCAAGCAATTTCATGCATGCCCCTATAAATCGTTAAAAATGGTGCTAATCATACTCCACTCGAATTATTCCTGCGAGAGCAGATCTGTTCAGATTTAGTGATTATTGAACGCTGGTATCAATCTCAACACTTATATTTAAAATTCAAATTTTTCAAGCTGAGTGAAATTTTTGAAATGATGCGCATAATGCATCGCACTCATTTTAAGTTTAGCTTCTGCAAACTCATCTAATGTTTTAATTACTTTGCCAGGAGAGCCCATCACCAATGAATTATCTGGGATGATTTTACCTTCTGGAATCAACGCATTCGCGCCAATAATGCAATTTTTACCGATTACAGCATTATTTAATACGACGGCGTTGATACCAATCAAACTATTATCTCCAATCGTACAACCATGTAACATTGCTTGATGACCAATGGTGACATATTGCCCAACATTCAATTCAATGCCCGGATCAGTGTGTAAGACGGCATTTTCTTGAATATTACTGAAATCACCAATACGAATTTTGCAGTTATCCCCGCGTATTACCGCACCAAACCAAACACTCACCTCTTGTCCAAGTTCAACATCGCCAATCACAGTGGCATTTTCTGCAATCCATCCATTCCATGGTTGAATCGTCGTTGAAGGGGTTTTGTCTTGAAATTTGTACATCATATGCAGCAATCCTATGCATTTAATATTTTAATGTTGTTTGAAAATTGAAGATTTAAAACTTGGGGAATTGAGCAAAAAGGGCCAGTTTTTTTTATAATTTAAGCCATACTGAAACAACGAAATCAGGATCCTTGCTGTAAGACCCCATATCACCTCATTCTCAACTCTTAAACTTGGAAAATAGATTGATTGCTTAGCCAATCGAACTTCATAAGGTGTTGGGCGAGCATCCATCATTTCGCGGATTGAAGCAAAAAAAATACGATCGATTTCTGTAGGTTGTGGGACAAGCTTCACATTAGGCGGTATCAATCCAACCACAGGTTTTACTAAAACACCCGCTTTCGAGCGCTCTGAAGGCAGATCACCTAGCAACTTTACATCGAACGGATTCAAAGCCGTTTCTTCCCACGCTTCTCGGAGTGCAACAACAATATTACTGGTGTCGTTCGGATCTCTTTTTCCTCCTGGGAATGACACTTCACCCGCATGATTATTCATATAAATAGAGCGACGCGTCAGCAGAATTTTAGGATCATCTTCATTGGTGATTGCAAGTAATACTGCAGCATCAGCTTTTTGAATGCGTTTAGAAAACCTAAGGTGTTGTTGCAGTTGCAATGTTAATGAATGATCCATCATCTTGAATAGCTCGATCTCTCTTTTTTATTCTCATCCCATCATATATGAAATTTTGTGCATAAGGCTATAAATGATGCGAAAGTTATTTTTTTGGGGTATGCTGAATCATCTCATTTTTACTTGACAGCATATGCCTTTTTGCACGGCCTGTGGGCAACCGACGACCGAACAGATTCCTTTAGGTGATCATAAAGTACGCCAAGTCTGTACGCATTGTAAAACCATTCACTATGTGAATCCGAAGGTCATTTGTGGAGCCTTAGCGATTTGGGAAGATAAAGTACTCTTATGTCGTAGAGCGATTGAGCCGCGCTATGGTCTTTGGACGCTACCAGCAGGATATATGGAACTCTTCGAGACAATGGAGCAAGGTGCAGCTCGTGAAACTCGTGAAGAAGCTGAAGCTGAAGTGGAAATTGAGCAATTGTACTGTATGTACAATATCCCTCGTATTGGTCAAATTTACGTATTATTTAAATCTCACCTTGTTGAAGGTAAATTTGGAGCTGGTGAAGAAACCATCGAAAGTCGTTTATTTGAAGAACACGAGATTCCATGGGATAGTTTAGCTTTCCCAAGTGTTGAACGAACGCTTCGTCATTATTTTGAAGACCGAAAATCGAATCATTTTCCTACACACTTAGAGACCTTAGGTACTCGACTTGATCAAACAGGTTAAAAAAAACTCCATCTCATAAGATGGAGTTTTTTTGGTTAAGCTTTTCGACCTATTTGATAACAAGGTGTTAAAGCAATTTCAATTGTTCCTGTTCTAAGCTTTGCTAGATTAAGTTGTTCAGTCGTTGGTTTATTCTCTGGAATCGAATTGTACGTGTGTTGGTATGTCGCATGCGTATTCACCCATTCAGCTGCGGCTGTAGAGCCCTTAGTATCCCAACTCGTGATATTAATACCCGCTCTTATGTCATTATTTACGATTAAGTTTTGTAAATTTAAACGCACACCTCCAGATGACACAAGTTCACTATTAGAATCGACTCCAAAGTCTGGTCTGTTATTTAGTCCAGCTCTGACCCCATTTAGGTTCCCAAAAATTGGATTCGCTAGAATCATACGTATTGTCAGAGATTTATCATTTGCAGTTGAATATGTTGTGCCTGTCGTACCAATAATGAATTGTTGAACATCCAATTCATCGGTCATGGTTGAAGTATTCTTAATGCTTGGACAAGTGGTAGATTTTAAACTCGATGCAGTACGATTGGTTCGTATATCTCCATTTTCATCAATGACGATACTCACTGTTTGTGATGGAATCGTTTTATCATTAAAGTTAAACACTAAATCTGCGTATAATGGGAAAATAATTTGATCCCCAGCTTCAACATTTTTACGTGTTTTGAACACTTTACGATCTAAATAGCTCACTGGACTGTATTTTAGAATATCAAGCTTACCTGTATAGCGCTCAGAATTGACATCTTGACGCCACTCCCCATATACCTCAGTGCTTGTAGGTGTATCCTTGCTGCCTAAGAATCCTTGATAAGCATACTGATTACCAGGAATAATGGATTGACCAAACAGAGTTCCTTTATAGATTTCTAATTTGTCATTTGAAGATTCAATACTTTTAAAAACTAAAGGTTTTTGTATTTTTTGTGAGATATTATTCAACCAATCTTTTGAATTAGAAACGACATCTAATTTTTCAGGTGGTACTTGATTGATTAATAATACTCGTGCTAACTCTTCTGAAGTATTACTACCCGTAACAATTGGTTTCCCTCTCCACTGTGAGAGATAACCACTCGCATAACCTTCGCGCGTAGTAATTACGCTCATATCAGCAATTGCTTGATTATTGTTTAGGCTTGAGCCGTGAAACCCTGCGAAATTAGTATTTTGTCCAATAAAGAGTAAGTGATTGGCCTGATAAATACCCACACTTCTCATTCTGATGATCTGTTGTGCTACTTTTTCCGCATCATCAATTGATACCTTATCGACATCTAACCATGGTTTCAGGATCTGAACATAACTGCCATTGTTGAACTCATTGGCCGTTATATTTTGGCTGATCACTTGAAGCCCATCCAAATTGTCTTTTGACAGCACAACTTGCTGTATATCACCAGGCACATTACTGATTTGATCTACACCTAATGTTTGCAAAATTCGTGTAATTCCGACCATTGCGTTATAGGTAGGATCGGACATATTAAAATTTTCAATTGGCTTACCAGTTAGCCCTTGAGCCATATCTTGCACACCAATCTGAATATAAACATCGCTCATTTTCTTAGGCACAATTGAACCTAAATCGACCGTCCCTAACTCAATTTTTCGAGCACTGGCTTCACCCTGAATATAAAATGTAACTTTGTCTCCCACTTTGCATGAACCAATCGCAACATTAGGATCGAGTTCAGTTCGATAGTGATTCAGTTTGTCAGTACTACAATCGAACTTTAGTCCCTCTACAGGATAGTCCAAGACAAATCCAAGACAATTAGCATCATTTGAGGTTAAACAACCATTAGAGGTTGTAACGGAACCACGGTTAGGATCTTCATTTATTTTAGCACTCTCTCCACCACATCCAGTCAGTGCTAAAAAAAGCGTGGAAAACGTGAATGGGATAATATTAGACTTTTTCATTCTAGTTCTCTTTTATTTGATGGCCTTAAGCTTTAGCTGACCAGTATTCACGAGTTTTTGATTTTGAATATCAATTGATTCGACTAAAGGGGTGAGTAATAAATATCGTGTTTGAGGTGGTTTTTTTAATATACCTTCGAGTGCAGAGTATGTCGTGACGTTGGCTTGAGTATCTGTACTTTTAAAACCAGTCGCTCCCTCTAAAATGCAACCTTGCTGATCCAAAAATACTGCAATCGGCCAATAAAAAGTTGGGTTATTTTGAGATGAAGCAAATGATTGAATTTGAATCTGATCAATTGATTCATCTAACTCCACCACCTCATAAGCAAAACGTTCTTTCAATGGCGCAACTGGCCATAAACCAATTTCACCTTGAGCACCCTTCAAACGCTTAGCTTTCTGAATTTTTTTATCTTGAAAGCATTTACGTTCCAAAGATTCTGCAAGATCTTTTGCTTCAATACGCATGTACGTACTCGATAAAGCCATTGCTTCTTTCGCTGTAGGCTCTGTCGGCTGTAGGAACTGAGATAAAACGGCTTTGGTAATCCCTTTTTGTCGCTCAATTGTTTCAAAACGAGCTGCACCTACACCCTGCGTATCAGGAACTACATAAAACCGTTTTCTTCCTTCCAGATTAAACTCATGATCCTCAAGATATTCATGATCAATGTATTCAACACCATCAATTACAGTTACAGGACTTCCTTTTTCAGCTTTCAGTGAACCACCTGCGTTTTTGCTATCTGAAATCTGCTCAACACGTTGAACGCTTTCTTTAGAATTTTGATCGTGTGTAGATTTATTTTTTGTTAATGACTGCTCATGTTTCGTATTGACTTTAGTCTGTGCAAGATCAATTTTCGTCGTTTGATCTTGAGTCTTTTTTTCAACACTCACTGTTGATTGTTCAACATTGTCATTTTGACTGCGCCCAACTGATTTGCTCGCTGTAGGAGCTTTAATACTCGGCTGAGCGATTTCAACCTGTATTTTTTTAGGCTCATCTGCTGGTTTTTTTTGAATGATTTTTGGCTGAACATTTTCTCTTTGAATTGATTTTCGATTTTTAATAGATTCGTTTTTTTGAGCACTAGATGCAGATCTTTCAATGACAATCGGTCTACCATCTGGACCTATAATTGTGTAAAAGTCTTGGGCATTCAATGTAGGACATATTAAAAAAGAACCTGCGCATAAGACACAACCGAGAGACTGGCTTACTCTTATCTTTATTTGTTTAAATTGCTCAAGATTTAAGTCCATTACCATCTCGTTCTATAATTTATACCTAAAATCGTAACTTTGGTATTCGTCGATACATTTAAGCCAGCATATGGATTAAGTAATAAATTATCCACGGCGTCTAGATTGGCTAGGCTACTTGATCCCGCTGGAATTCTATCGCGGCTACGAAGGAACCCGACTGATAAATCAATATCTGTATCTTCATCAAAACGGTAACCAATACCCAATCCAAACAATTGTGCATTATTGATCGGTACCATTGTATTCCGCTTTCCATCTGGGATCGCACTTGTTCTAGGTTCATAACCAGCACGGAATTTCAAACGGTCATTGGCAGAATATTCAACGCCAACGCCCCAACTCCATGGAGATTGAAAACCTAGAGGCAGAGATAAAGAAGAGTCTGTTACATCATTAGATAACAGTTTTGCAATCTTCAGAGCAGAAATTTGACGATCGAACTCAAATTTAAACTTATCCCAAGCCGCATAGTCAGTCCATCCCACATCGAAATTTACCTGTAAGTCCGGGAATACTTTGTACTTAATCCCCGCTTGGAAATGTGCTGGATATTCTAAATCCATAGACATTAGACCAGTTTCAATCGCAGGTACATAGTTTGGAAAACCAAGTATGGTTGCCAAAACTTGCCCCGTAGGTGAGGAGTTTAGTCCTTTGATTAATTCTCGGGATGCGTTTCCATTTTCTACAATATATTTACCCTTCAAGCGCATTTTAGCACCGCTTTGGTAAACCAGCCCCAAACCAAACTCTTCAGTGGGTTCCCACAAGACACCTAAGTTGTAGCTTGGTGATAAACTCTGCTCCATTTCAACATTGATTTTCCCGAAAGTTGAAAATGGATTCATGCCCTCATTGGTATTACATAAGCCGAATAACAAAATATTCGTGACAATATTGTCATTCCCTCCACGGAAAGGGGCACAGACAGACTCATCCACCATCCGAAGAAGACCAATCATTTCATTTGGAAAACGTAAATCTGTTTTCATGGCAATGGCTTGATAAGACATGCCCACTGAAGCACCAATTGAAAGTTCATCATTTACTTGATATGCAATCGATGGTGATAAATATGTAATACGCTCCATGGCAACTTGCTGCCCCATGAAGTTACCCGGATTACCATCTTCTGCACCGAAACCTGCAACCATTGGTGCATAAACTGCTGTAGCGAAAGTAAACTTAGATCCTGGTGGGTTGTAGGAGATTCCTCCAGTTGGAGCTGCTACTGGCCATCCCTCTCCTAAATCCACCATTTTTTTCAATATAGGAATATATAAGGATGCGTACTCGACATCACCTCTCACAGAATCCTTAAAATCAGTACAGAGGTTTGATGGATTATCAAGCGCATCATTACAGATTAATGGATCATCAGAATATCCAAAGACGTCATAACCTGATGGCGCGGAAAATTCACGCTGAATATCAAAATTAGCAACTAACCCTTGAACGTCGGTTTGTAACCCTTTGAGTTTGGTTAAACCCGCAGGGTTAAAGTGAATTGCACTAATCCCGGGTGGATCTGCAGTGACAGCATTACCCATTGATAATGAGCGTACATCTACAGATAAATTCTGCCCAAGGTGTGCAAAGACTTGCGTACTACATCCACTCAGAACAATTGCCGTAACTAAAGGATGCAAACGGAATTGACTCATTTCCGAACTCCTTTAGCTTGCTTTTTTCTTACCGAAGCCAAGTATATCTAATGGGAACGATAGGCCGAGAGAAACATCTGGAGAATCTTCAGTTAAACCGATACCTATCGTTCCATTGACAATCGTCTTCGGACTAACACGTACACCGAGAGCCACCGCAAACATAGAACTGGTCTGAGTCGCAGGCTCGTAATATTCACCTGTATCATATGTAAATTTGGTACCCATGTTCATCGATTGCTGATAAGACATGGTCAACGAGACATCATAGTTAAATGAATATGCAAACCCGAACGAGAATCCAGCCGTAACACCGGGTTCAAATGTATCTAAAACACGGTTACGCCCGGTTAAACCTTCACCTTGAGTATTTCCTCCCCCTCGGATTTGATTTAAGCCAGATTCCTTAAAACCATAATTTGTTGATACTGACGCAAACAATACAACTGGATCAATATATTTTCTTGTACTTGCACCAACACCAACTGAATAATACCCCTTACCTGTTGAGAGATCCGTCAAAGGATTAATTTCATAGGGGCTATCACCTGTTTTTGTCGATAGATTACCAAACAAAATAAGTGGCAAACGACCTTCTTTCAGTGGAAATGGCTCCCAACGCGCCCCTAAACTAATATCACCCAAACCAGCAGTGGTCGTATCTTTGACACTATCAGACTTTGCAACCAATGGAATTGAAGCATTTAGCGTGATGTTATCTCTTAAACCATATTGCGCTGTGATGGTATTGGTAATCGTATGATTTGCATCTTCATCAATACGAAGTTGATACAACTGTCCTTCATCGATCGAAGCATTTATTTGTGAATCCCGATAGTACGAATAATCAAGATCATAGAACGTTGAAAACTCACCACGCTTAATCAGTGAATATTGTCGCTCATTAGAGGAAAAAACTTCCTGCAAGTTAGTCTCTTGCGTCGCATCACCTTCTTTTTGTTGGAGTGCATTTGCAGCCTGCCCTTCAACACCTGGCTTAAGAGAAGGTGTTGCATCAACATTTTCAGTAGATTCTGCCGTATAACTTGATTGTGCTTGTTCAAGCTCGGTCGCAGAACTATTTTCAGTATTATTTTGAGTATCTTGAGAAATATTCTCTTCTGATGGAGCTTCAACTGTTTCGGGTGCTGCATAGACGCCTGTGACAATCATTTGAATACTGATTGCGAGTAGCGTTCTTTTCGTCCATTGATTATTCATTTTACTTCCTACCACAATTCTTCATTATTTGGATTTTGTTTCAATTCAATTTAATTGCATTTAAATTACTTACGTTTATAGTAAAGCCGCATATATGTTGTAATGGGTTGATTATACGTTGGAGATTTGGGATCAAGATCTAATACTTTACGCATAGTTGAGGCTTTATCTGCGATTTTATTCATATAATCTGACGAAAATTGTGCATCAACTAAGGCGTAACGGTTAATTGTTGCATCATCGACATGTCTTAAATCTGTTTCTTGTAATGCCAATAGATCTTTCTGTTGAGATTCAGGAACGTTCACTAAAAATAAGGTATTGTTTTCCCAAATTTCTTTAAATCGTGCTTCATCAAAACTGATATTTCCTAATGCAGGGTCAGCAACATAAACCCTTCCATCTTTATATGCTTTGTATACAACAAAGTGCTTAAAACCTGCATAGTGAATTGGAACAATAGCAGGTTGTGTCTGTTTAATCAGGTCTTTGAATTCACCACGGTACCCCCCACTTTCATAACCTAAAGCAGTGACGAAGCGCTTCATATCCAATAATGAAAAGCTTCTACGCTCAATGATTCGATCATACTCGCCAAATCGCAACAATCCCTCCATGGTTTGTTGTTCTGTCAAATTTAGACCAGCGTGACCATTAAGAACTGTCGTCAACGCCGCAGAACCACAACTATAGTCATACGCTTGACGAACTATTCCTCTAAACTGATTTTCGATAGCCGGCTTGATAACTACAGGTTCACGGTGATTTTTTGTATAAGATAGATGTCGTGAGTCTGCAATCTCACTGTAATAAACTGCTTCGCGTGGTTTTTCTTTAATTTCGAGAGCATGACTCGCAAAAAAATACATAATTGCAGAGCCTAAAGTAATTTCTATCATAATGTTAACTGTTCTAGTTCGGCGTACTTGCCTTTATGATTCTGTAGTTGGAGTTTGCACTCACATTTATTCTTATATTCAGAATACCTTTTTCATCCTAAAAATACAGTACTTTTACTTTTTAATTTCAAATTCGCAAAATTTAAAAAACGCGTGATCAACACGCGTTTTTTGTATAAAAACTTAGTGACCAGAAATTTTGATTGAAGTGCTACCCAAATTCAAACCTTGAACTTCGATTGAACCGATACTCTTATTAGCTTCACCTAAAGAAACTTTTTGGATGTAAGCATTCAATGGTGATTGAGCTGGGCTGATATATAATCCATCTTTTGTTACACCAATTTTGGCGTCAGCATTCAGGTTTTTACTGCCTGAACTTGTAACTTTCAAGCCCTCGATTCCAATGCTACCACCACCCGATGTAGATGTATCATTAATAGTTAAGCTTGTAGATAAACCACCAGTGATTTCAGAATCAACGACAATCATAGCGCCTTGAGGTGCATTACCTAATTGAACGTTTGCTTTGGTTGCACCCAATGATAATGTTAAACCTGTAATAATTTGTTTTTCAGAACCTTCAACAACACCACGAACATTGTCATCAGAACTGTAAGTGCCAGAGCTTGCAACCCCAATAGAACCAACATTGATGTCTAAAGCACCAGTTTCAGCAAGAACATTAAGTACCGCTTGACCACCAACATCTGCGGCATCAACTTTCAACGTTGCTAAGTTTTGAGTATTTCCAGTACCCTTTGAAATCGTTAAACCGTTAACCGTGATTGCACCAGCACCAATTGTTGGATCAGCAGTGCCAGCTGTATTAATGGTCGTATCACCGAATGTCAAAGCGCTATTTGTAAAACCATCATTATCATGAATATATAACTTATCGATTTCGATACCAGCAGTTGTATCAATGGCAATAGTAATACCATCTTGACCAGTCGTTGCGCTGAGTGATGCATCATCCATTGCCTGCATCGCCATAGCATTCACGCTCACCGCCATTGAAGAAACTAAAGCCAATTTTGTGAATAATTTCATTATGTACTCTCCCAAGAGCATTTTTTTCATTTTTTTGACTGCTCTCCGTGTTTCTGAAGTTTTTATAATTTAACGACTGAAACTTCATCCTTGAGCAGTTCGCTTTGCAGTATTAAGTTAACCTTATGTTATCTTATGATCAATATCTGTTAAGAAAATTCGACCTATTCCCGATAAATGGCATAAGTGTGAACTAGTATTAAATGGGTGATGCAAATTTTCTGAAAAGAGTGTAACAAGTCACAAATGGTAAGTGCTTCATTTTTTAAACAAAACTTAAAAATTTCAGGACTAAGTAAAGCTGATTTTTTGCAAAAAATTGGTTCATTGACAGGATTGGTATATCTTGAAAATCAGGATTTACCGATTATCGGATTTTTGCCAAAAAAATATTGCGTTTATATAAACGGCGGATTCAGTCAATTTGTGCGTTGCTCTGATTTTAATTATCAGTATGAAAGTCAAATTTCTTCACTCAAAGATTTTGTTCAGTGTAGTGAAAATCCACTTTCTGACTCTGCACGCCATTATTTCAGAGGTGGTTACATTGGATACTATGATTATAATTTTGCAGCAAATTTTCAAATCAACACTAAGGTAAAAAAACAACCACAATTGTTTTTTGGCTTGTATGAAAGCTATTTGATTTATGAAAATAATGATTGGGTTTTCTATAGCACTGAACATAATGCCGAGCGCCTTTATACACGATTATTAGACTGTATTCAGCAATCTAGTCCATCATCATTTCAACTCAGTTCACCCATGCAAGCACGTTGGACTAAACAACAATATCAAACTGCATTTCAACGAGTACAAGATTACATTGTTGCTGGGGATTGTTACCAAATTAACCTAACTCAAGAATTTGTAGCACAAGCTGAAGGTGAGCTACTGAGTATAGCTAAACCTTTTTGGGCACTCACAAATGCTCCTTATGCTGCTTATCTTAAAATTGATAACCTTGAACTTTTGAGCTGTTCACCTGAGTTATTTATCGAGTTTAGACCCAATAAAAAAATGATCACTAAACCGATCAAAGGCACCATGCCACGCTTTAAAGATACTCAAAAAGACCAAGAATCCAAACAAACACTCATCAACTCTGAGAAAGATAAGGCCGAAAATCTGATGATTGTTGACCTTCTCAGAAATGATTTAAGCATTTATGCAGAAACTGGCACTGTCAAGACACCAAAATTATTTAACATTGAAAGCTTTAATCAAGTCCACCACATGGTCAGTGAAATTGAAGCGACGTTAAAATCCGATGTTCATCAATTAGATGTTTTACACGCAGCGCTCCCCGGCGGTTCAATAACGGGGGCACCCAAAATTCGAGCGATGGAAATTATTGAAGAACTTGAAGAGTCCCCACGCGGTGCATACTGTGGCTCTATTGGTTATTTTAATTTTGATGGTACTGGTTCTTGGAATATTTTGATTCGAACAATTCAAAAATATCAGCAAGATGTGTCTATTTGGGCTGGTGGTGGTGTCACAATCAGTTCAGATTGCGATGCAGAATATCAAGAATGTTTTGATAAGGTTGATGCCATGCTAAAACTGATGAATCAATGGTACGAATCATAAAAAAGCGACCTATCTGGTCGCTTTTTCCACAACAAAAATTTGCAGCACTCACACTTTTAAAATGTCATCCTTCAAGGTGTCTATTAAACGTTGATTTTGCTCATCGGTACCAATGGTGATACGCAAATATTGATTAATACGTGGTTTATTAAAATATCTTACGATAATGCCACGCTCTCGCAATTCATTTGCAAGCTGACCTGCATCTTTGCTTGGTAAAGTTGCAAATATAAAATTTGCGGCAGAAGGCAACACATCAAATCCTAAAGATTGCAGTTGCTCAACTAACTTTATACGACTGGCAATCACTTTGGCATTTTGCGCTTCGAAATAGGCTTGATCCTCGAAAGACGCCACTGCAGCGGCAATCGCAAAACGATCCATTGGATATGAATTGAAGCTATTTTTTACCGCTTCTAACGCTGCAATTAAATGCGGCTGTGCAATCGCAAACCCGACCCGTAATCCCGCAAGCGAACGTGATTTCGAAGTTGTTTGACAGACCACCAAGTTGTCATATTTTTCTACGAGAGCCACTGCAGATTCAGCACCAAAGTCTACATATGCTTCATCAATCACAACCACTGAATTTGGGTTCGATTGAAGTACTTCCTCAATTGCAGACAAACCAAGTGCAATGCTGGTAGGGGCATTTGGATTGGTGATAATGATGCCGCCATTTGGTTGCTTATAGTCATCCACAACAATTTCAAATTTTTCGTTTAAAGGCAAAATTTGAGTTTTCACACCAAAAAATTGGCTATAAACAGGATAGAAACTGTAGGTAATATCTGGATAAAGAATTGGCAAATCTTGAACAAAAAATGCCTTAAAAATATGAGCTAAAACCTCATCAGAACCATTACCAACAAACACGTGCCCCACTGGAACATGTTGCTGTTTCGCAATTGCTTGCTTTAATTCCGATGCGTCAGGGTCAGGATACAAACGTAAAACATCCGCGCCATTTGCTAAAACTTGTTGTACCGCTTCTACAACTTTTGGAGATGGTGGATACGGGTTCTCGTTGGTATTCAATTTTAAAAGATTTTGGATTTTGGGTTGTTCACCAGGCACATATGGCTCTAGTTCACGTACTTCGGGACTCCAAAAACGCATTTGTTCTACTGTAATATTCATTTTTAAATTCTCTAAATTCCCCTCACTGACTAAGGAGGTTAGGGAGAGATTTTTTAATTACCCTCACCTAACCTCACTTGCATTTCGATTTCCAGCAATGCTTAAAAACAGATTTAGAGAGGAATATTCATACCAAATTTATGGTTTAAATTACTGATAACGATATCGCGCTGAACGAGCGTGAGCATCTAAGTTTTCTTGCTGTGCGAGAATATCTGCTGTTTTCGCTAAAGTTTTCACGCCATCTTCCGAACACATGATTAGGCTTGAACGCTTTTGGAAATCATACACCCCGAGTGGTGATGAAAAACGTGCCGTACCCGAGGTTGGCAATACATGATTCGGACCTGCACAGTAATCACCAATTGCTTCAGGCGTATAACGCCCCATGAAGATAGCACCTGCATGGCGAATACCTTCAGCCATTTCTTGTGCTTCATCTAAACATAGCATCAAGTGTTCAGGGGCAACTTGATTGATCAATTCTGCACCTTCGGCACGATCTTTAACTAAAACGAGCGCACCACGATTAGCAATAGAAGTTCGTGCGATTTCTGCTTTAGGAAGTGCTTTTAAGTGCTCTTCAATTGCAATCGCGACATCATGAAGCAGTTGCTCGTCTGGCGTCATAAATACAGCTTGAGCAACAGTATCATGCTCTGCTTGAGACAGAAGATCCATTGCAAGCCATTCTGCATTATTTTCCCCTTCAGCATACACTAAAATTTCTGAAGGACCTGCAATCATATCAATACCTACCTGACCAAATACGGCGCGTTTTGCTGCTGCAACAAAACGATTGCCCGGTCCAGTGATCTTGTCTACTGCTGGAATAGTTTCAGTACCATAGGCCAATGCTGCAACCGCTTGTGCACCACCAATCGTAAAAACTCGAGTGACACCTGCCAAATACGCAGCTGCCAACACCAATGGATTTAAATCACCATTTGGTGCAGGCACAACCATAATAATTTCAGGTACTCCTGCGACGTGAGCAGGAACCGCATTCATGAGTACTGATGATGGGTATGAAGCCAAACCACCTGGCACATAAATTCCAACACGGTCAAGCGGCGTCACTTTTTGACCTAAGGTGTTACCCAAAGCATCAACATAGGTCCAACCATCTTGTTTTTGTGCCTGATGGAATTCACGGACACGATTTGCAGCCAACTCTAAAGCTTCTCGAACTTCAGTCGTTAAATGATCAAATGCAGCTTTAAGTTGCTCTTGTGTCAGTTCTAAATCTGAAAATTGATGCGCTGGATGTCGATCGAACTGTTGTGTGAGTTTGAGAACATGAGCATCACCATGTTGACGAACATCGGCAATGATTTTGTCTACTGTTTTTAAAAGTTCTGGGTCACTCACGGTTTCAAAAGCGAGCAAGTCAGCAAAGTCTTGCTTAAAATTTTGATCTTGAGTCGATAAACGTCGCATCAATTTATCCACAATGAAATTAAAGGGAAGCTTTAGTTTACCTGTTTTCTACTGATTTGTGGGCATCTTCATTCAAGCAACCCAGATAGAAATGATTGAAAATAACTTTTGATTAAATTGAATTTTCTATTGAGCTCTGTTCTTATCATAATTTGATTTTACTCGGGGGGATTTTAGATGAAAGAAATAGAAAAATATGTCGGTTACTATTTAGGTATTTATGTCGTTGTTTTAACTATTTGTGGATTTTTCAATACTTTTATTACTGTCAGGGACAGTCTTTGATGTGTGCCGTTACTAAACAAGGAATCCAAGATATAGTAACTTTAACCGCATATGTACTGACGCCAATAGTTGCAATTATTGGTTTCTTAAATTGGAAGATTGAAAAACAATATGATTTAGAAAAATCACAAGCTGAGAAACTAATAAGTCTTTTAATTGAAGTGAATTTTAAAATTTACAAAAAATACAAATTAATTGAATCACTTTATTCTGTTAAAGAAAGCATTGTAATCATTCCAAGCCTTGAGCATGAAAGAGTAAGCTTGTCTCAAATTAATGAGATCGAATTAATTCAACAAGGCTTAGAACTACTAAACAAAATTTTAAACCATCAAGATCGTATTGATATAAAGTTCTACAAAAAGTTCTATATGCAGTTTCATTTTTTTGATCAATCTATAACTTATATTGAAGAAAGTTATTTAAATAATTATTACAGACACATCAATGACGCATTTAAGGTGACCCCAAATACTCAGATCATTGATCTACATAATTTTGGTACGAATTTCGAAAATTCACCACCTATAATCGGAAATGCTGCTCGAAGAGAATTCAGCGATCAATTATATGAAATGATAACTACAAAAAATATTAAAGTTACTATCACCGATCCATTATCAATAGAAATAAACGAATCAGATAAAACTTTTGCAGAGCACAAAAAAGATTACGATCAATCTTTTAATGATTTAGTTCAAGAACTAGTTAAAATTATTAAACCGCATAAAAAAAACCGCCTAATAAGGCGGTTTTTTTTTAAACTAGCTTAAGCTTTTTTCGCTTCTCTTTCTTCCACCGCTTTTTCAAGCTGTGCAAGAATCGGATTAAGTAAGGCTTGTTTACGCTTAAAGCTCGCTTTGTTCACAATCAGTCTTGAAGACACTTTGCAAATTTCTTCAAGAGGCTCTAAACCATTCGCGCGAAGTGTATTACCTGTGTCCACGACGTCAACGATGTAATCACCCAAACCAACCAAAGGTGCAAGCTCCATCGAACCGTAAAGTTTAATCACATCTACTTGCTCGCCTAAGCTCGCATAGTATTGACGCGTCAAATTCACGTACTTGGTCGCGATCTTCAAACGACCTTTCGGACGCTCCATACCCACTTTGCCCGCTGTCATTAACTTACAGTTTGCAATTTTAAGATCTAATGGTTCATAGACATTTTGTGCACCATGTTCCATCAGTACATCTTTACCTGCAACACCAATATCAGCCGCACCATTTTCTACATAAGTTGGTACATCAGATGCACGTAAAATTAAAATTCGAACATGTTTATGCGTCGTAGGAAAAATTAATTTACGCGATTTATCTGGGTCTTCTAAAAGATTAATCCCTGCTGTTTCTAGCAATGGCAATGTCTCTTTTAAAATACGACCTTTACTTAATGCTAAGGTTAAACCATGATCAAAATTGCCCATTACGTCAAAATTAGGATCATCGTTTCTCATATCGCTCATTAACTTACTCGCTCACTCGCTTAATTTGGGCACCTAAACCTTGTAATTTTGCTTCAACATCTTCGTAACCGCGATCAATGTGATAAATACGGTCAATTAAAGTCTCTCCTTCAGCAGCTAAAGCAGCCAAAACTAAAGAAAATGAAGCACGCAAATCTGTTGCCATAACAGGTGCAGCTGAAAGTTTTTCAACTCCTGTTACAACTGCATCATTACCTTCAACCTGAATATTAGCGCCCATACGTGACAATTCAGGTACATGCATAAAACGGTTTTCAAAAATCGTTTCTGAAATTGTTGCAAACCCACGACCGATTGCATTGACCGCCATCAATTGTGCTTGCATATCTGTTGGAAAATCTGGATGAGGCAATGTACGGAAACTAACGGCCTTAGGACGCTTACCCATCATATCGAGTTCGATCCAATCATCACCGCGCGTAACTTCTGCACCCATTTCTTCAAATTTATCCAACACTGATTCCATCAGCAATGGATCTGTATGTGTCGTTTTAACTCGTCCACCCGTAATAGCAGCAGCAGCTAAATAAGATCCTGTTTCAATACGGTCAGCAACAACTGAGTATTCACAACCATGCAAACTTTCTACGCCAGTGACGATTAATGTATCCGTATCTAAACCTTCAATCTTCGCACCCATTTTTATGAGCATTAGTGCAAGATCAGTGATTTCAGGTTCACGAGCCGCATTACGGATGGTAGTAACACCTTCTGCTAAGACAGCAGCCATGAGGATGTTTTCTGTCCCACCTACAGTGACCATATCGAAAACAACTTCACCGCCTTTTAAGCGACCATCAACTTTTGCATTGACATAGCCTGCTTCGACTTCAATTTCCGCACCTAAAGCTTCTAATGCTTTTAAATGCTGGTCAACAGGACGTGAGCCAATAGCACAACCACCAGGTAAAGATACTTTTGCACTACCGTAGCGCGCCAGCAATGGGCCAAGCACCAAAATAGACGCTCGCATAGTCTTTACGAGTTCATATGGTGCAAATTGATTATCAAGGGTTGAAGTATCAGCGACAACAGTATCACCTTCATACTTCATGGTAATCCCAAGCCCTGCAATTAATTTTACAAGCGTATGAACATCTTTAAGCTTGGGTACATTTCTGAGCGTAATTGGTGTTTCAGCAAGAATCATTGCTGCTAAAAGTGGCAATGCAGCATTTTTTGCACCAGAGATGCGAACTTCGCCTTCTAGTCTTTTACCACCAGTGATTAGAAATTTATCCATTTATTCCTTAAGCTCCGAAAAGACTAGCTTTGCGCCATTCTTCTTTTGTCATTGCGCGTATGGTTACAGCGTGAACTGCACCACTTTTAATATATTCGTTAAGAGGAGCATAAACTGCTTGTTGACGAGCAACTGTTCTTTTACCTTCAAACAGATCATCTACAATACGGAGGTCAAATTTCCCACCTTGTCCACTTACAGCAACATCAGCAGAAGGGAAAGCAGCTTTTAAGATTTCAGTGAGCTGTTCACTATTCATTGCAAAGACCTCTCATGGGACGATCGATTGTGTAAAAACGGATTATTTTACTATAACTCATTCAATGAATTCATCTGCTATACAATTTATCTATAAAAAAAAGAGGCAATATACCTCTTTTTTTATTTTCAGCTACAGACCGTCATATAGGCAGCGGCTGAAAAGCCATTTGCATTTTACGATATCGCATTAACTGTCTTTTTATTTTCTCAGTTAATTTTTTAATTGATGCATACATATCATCGCCAGATGCTTGAGCAAAAAGTTCGACGCCGGGTAAACGCACGATTGCTTCAGCGATATGATTCGAACTTCCTTTTTTCGAACGCTTATCGACTTGGTGATCCTTTGTGAGTTTCACCTGCATACTATTGACCTGATCAAGGTGCTTGGTCATTTCGGCGAATTTACAACGAATATTCTCTTCTATTGCAGGAGTAATACTTAAATGATGTCCACGAATTGTTATTTGCATAATCCTATCCCTCTCCTTCTAAAGGATTTGATTGAGTTAAGCCATGTGATTGCATGACAGAACATTCAACATAGAATTATTCTGCAAATTTAAGTCATGAAATCATGCTGGCTAAACCTCGTGTAACTAAAAAAAAGAGATTCATTATTTCGTCATAATGAACCTCTAGAATAATCACACTTCAAATTTCAGATCAAGACTTTTCGATCGGATGATGCAGGAATATGTAACGATTCGCGATATTTTGCGACTGTACGACGTGCAACATCGATACCATCCTCATTTAACAACTTAGCTAAACTGTTATCAGATAATGGTTTTCTTGGGTTCTCTTCAGCAATCAACTTTTTAATTTTTGCTCGGATCGCAGTTGAAGACGCTTCACCACCTGACGTTGTTCCAACATGGCTTGAGAAAAAATATTTAAGTTCAAACAACCCTCTCGGAGTAAGCAAATATTTATTGGTGGTTACACGAGATACTGTTGATTCATGTAACTCAACCTCCTCCGCCACATCTCTCAACACCAAAGGTTTCATTCCTTCAGCACCCAAGTCTAAAAAATCTCGTTGATGCTGAACAATACATGTCGCTACTTTTAAAAGCGTTTTATGGCGCTCATCTACACTTTTAATAAAATTTTTAGCATCAAGCATTTGATTGCGTAAATATTGATTATCTGCACTTTGATCAGCTCGACGAATCATATTTGCATAATAAGGATTGATGCGTAATTTTGGCAAAATATCCGGATTTAAGTGCACATGCCAACTGTCATTTTTCTTTGCCACCACCACATCAGGTACCTGGTAATCAGATTCTTTATTCTCAAACATTAGACCTGGATAGGGTTGTAATGATTTTAAAAGTTGTATTGCTGCTTTTAACTGTTCAAGTTTAAAACCTGTTTGCTTCAGTAATTTATTTAGGTCATTGGCAATCAATAATTCATAATGCTGCAATAACAATAACGCGTCATTACGGCAAGGTAAGGTATTAGGCAATACTTGAAGCTGAACATATAAGCATTCCACAAGATTGCGTGAACCAACGCCAATCGGCTCTAGTCTTTGTATATGTTTCAACACCACTAAAATTTCATCAATCTCAACATCTTCTTGAATATCCATCTGTGCGAGTAAAGTCAGCACTGCGTGGTGAATTTCTTCAACGCTCTCATCTAAAAAGCCTTTTTCATCCAAACCATCTACGATGCAATAGGCAATCAAAAGATCAGTTTGGGAGAAATTTAGGAGATTAACTTGCTGTAAAATATGATCTTTCAGTGTATTTTGAATTGAACGATTATCCTCACGTTCTTCATATTCTGGTAATTCCATTGATGATGATTGATGAGTATAGACATCATCCCATTCAGTATCTACAGGTAAATCATTTGGTAAATGATCTGCATTTAATTCTCGAGTAAGATCACTAGCAGACTGCTCCTGATTCAACTCCTCCAAACTTTGCATTGGGGAATCGTCTTCCACCTTCTCAAGTAAGGGATTACTATCCAACTGCAATTGAACTTCTTGCTCCAACTCTAAGCTGGATAATTGTAAAAGTCGGATCGCTTGTTGGAGTTGGGGTGTCAAAGACAAAGAATTGGATACTTTTAGTCCTAACGCTAATTTCATTAATCATTACCCCCTAACATCGTTATTATTTAAGCAATAATCATGCCTACAATTCTTATAACATAAGTTTCAAGTGTTAAGTTAATCAATTAGTCTTAATTGTTAATAACAAATAAGGATAAAATACATTATAATTCAATCATTTTTTTTTAATTAATATTCAGAAAAAATATGAGCACTCAAGTTTAAATAAAAAAAATAATTTTTTAGCGTTATCTGCAGTTATGGTTGATTAAAAATAAACCACTTACTCATGATTAAGGTTTTATAAGCTCATGATTTGTTTCGCGTTAATCAAAAAATCTAAATTCATTCGAATTTCGAGTATTTTTTATTCTTTACTTATTCTCATAGAAAGTATAAAAATAATTAATAGCTTATTTTGAATAGATTTCAACCAAATTTGAGAACTGTCAAAATTATAAGAACGATATATTAAAAGACATGGAGATTTCTTGATGAAAAGTCTATCTGGTAAAGTCCTTCTCAGCGCATTAGGCTTCATCATCGCTGGTGGAACAATGAGTCAAGCCAATGCTACTGACACCATTGCGAAAATCAAAAAAAATGGAAAAGTGATCATCGGGTATCGTGAATCTTCTGATCCAATCTCATATATTGTTGGTGGTAAACCTATGGGATATGCCATCGATATCTGTAATAACGTAGCTAACGAATTAAAAAAAGACTTAAAACTCCCCAACTTAAAAGTTGAATATAAAGCGGTTACTTCTTCCACGCGAATTCCTGAAATGCTCGCTGGAAACATTGATATGGAATGCGGGACGACAACCAACTCTGTCCAGCGACAACAGCAAGTCAACTTCTCTACAAATTACTTTGCCACTGAAGTACGTATGGCAGTCAAAGCTTCAGCGCCTTTCAAAGATTTAGGTGATTTAAATGGTAAAGCCGTTGCCACAACGCAAGGAACAACCTCGGATAAATACATCAAAATGGGTGCACGAGGAGAAAAAATAAAAGTTACCAATGTCTATGGTAAAGATCATGCTGATTCTTTTGCAATGGTCGCTTCGGGACGTGCAGCTGCATTTGTTATGGATGACAATATTCTTGCAGGGCTCATTGCCAAATCATCAAAACCTCAAGATTTTAAAATTGTAGGTCCAGTCCTTTCGTCAGAACCTTACGGAATTATGCTGCCTAAAGGCGATGCCAAGTTTAAAGCGATTGCAGATCGTGTGGTAACTGGAATGTGGAAAAATGGTCAAATGGATACCCTTTATAAAAAATGGTTCTTATCACCTATTCCACCACGCAATATCAATCTAAACATGCCTATGAGTAGCTCATTTAAAAAATTAAAAGCATCTCCGAATGATGCAGGGATTAAATAACAAAAATTATGAGGGCTTAAATAGAAACACTTAAGCCCTTTTTTCTCGTAACCATTGCAGGGAATTTCAATGGCTGTTGGTTCTTTAAATTGGACGTCATTTTGCTTGGCATCCAACGAATATGGCGTTGATAAAAAAGATTGGGCTGAATCTATCTGTAGTGCGATTGGAGGTTCAAGTTATTCAGCTGTTGCTGATGCACCGACTTGGTTACAGATACTTGGATCAGGTATTTGGACCATGATCTGGACTGCTGTCATTGCCTTTTTCATCGCATTTATACTTGGTTCACTTATTGGCATTATGCGTACATTACCCAATAAATTACTGTCATTCATTGGGACTTGTTATGTAGAGTTATTCAGAAATATACCCTTAATTGTTCAATTATTTTTCTGGGCATTCGTTTTCCCTCAACTTCTACCATTGAGTATGAGTACTGGAAGTGGTGAAATGGTTTCTGGCGGATGGTGGCAAAATATTTTAAATAATAATCCAGCAATTATTGGTGTATTTGCGCTGGGCCTATATACCGCTGCAAGGATTGCTGAGCAGGTTCGAGCAGGTATTAATACCGTTTCACAAGGTCAAAAAAATGCAGCTTATGCGATCGGTTTAAATTTAAACCAAAGTTATCGTTATGTCATTCTGCCAGTGGCTTATCGAATCGTTTGGCCAACACTGACATCAGAAGCAATGAATGTATTTAAAAATTCAGCCGTACTTTTTGCCTTAAGTGTTTTGAATTTTTTTGCATATACCAAAACAATGCGAGAAGAAACCTCTCAAGACGTGGTCATTTTAATTCTTTCAACACCTGTTTATCTCATCATCACTTATTCAATTAAATACCTGATGGCATGGATTGAGAAACGGATGGCTGTACCAGGTCTAGGTTCGGGAGGTAAATAAAATGGACTTTAGTGTTCTAACTCATCCCGATGTCGTTGCAAGTTTGATCGCTGGTTTTAAATTTACAGTTACAGTAACCATTCTTTCGATTATTGGTGGGATTCTTCTTGGTACACCAATCGCGATGATGCGTCTATCGAATAATAAAATTGCCAGTGGATTTGCAAAATTTTATGTCGACTTTTTTCGAGGTGTTCCCCTCATTCAAGTTATTTTTATCTTTTACTTTTTACTTCCTAAGTTTTTCGATTTCCAATATCACACCTATTGGGGACCTTTATTTTCAAGTGTAGTAACCTTCGCCATTTTTGAGGCTGCTTTTTTTTCAGAAATTGTCCGCTCTGGCATTCAATCAGTTTCTAAAGGACAAGTGAATGCAGGTTACGCCTTGGGTTTTAATTATCGCCAGACAATGTCATACGTAGTTTTACCCCAAGCTTTTAGAAATATGTTACCCGTGATATTGACGCAATCCATTGTTCTTTTTCAAGATGTATCTTTGGTTTATGTCATCAGTGCACCAGATTTCCTAGGCAATGCAAATACTTTAGCTAATACCTATGGTTCGGAAACCAAAGCCGTTTTTTATCTAGTTGTTGCTGTCGTCTATTTTGTCATTTCATTTGCACTTTCACGACTAGTTAAACACTTACATCAAAAAATAGCCATTATTCGATAAGGAGAATCAAAATGCCAATGATTGAAATTCAAGATGTATCCAAATGGTATGGAGATTTTCAGGTACTTAGCGAATGCTCAACCACTATCAACAAAGGTGAAGTTGTCGTTGTATGCGGTCCATCTGGCTCAGGTAAATCTACACTTATTAAGACAGTGAATGCTTTAGAACCTTTTCAACAAGGAAATATTATCGTTGATGGTACCGCTTTAAAAGACTCTAAAACGAATCTAGCAAAATTCAGATCTAGAGTAGGTATGGTATTTCAACATTTTGAACTATTTCCTCATATGACTGTGTTAGAGAACCTAACAATAGGACAAATCAAAGTACTTAATCGCTCAACTGAAGAAGCTAAAATAAAGGCCTTACAATATTTGGATCGAGTGGGTTTGACAGCACACAAAGATAAATTTCCAGGACAATTATCAGGTGGTCAACAACAACGTGTCGCGATTGCACGTGGTCTTTGTATGGACCCAGTCTGTATGCTTTTTGATGAACCCACTTCCGCATTAGATCCTGAAATGGTCGGTGAAGTGCTTGAAGTCATGAGCCAACTTGCAAAAGAAGGCATGACGATGATGTGTGTTACGCATGAAATGGGATTTGCAAAAAAAGTTTCAGATCGAGTGATATTTATGGATCAAGGCAAAATTCTAGAAGATTGCCCGACTGATGACTTCTTTAATAAGCCACAAGAGCGACATGAAAGAACAAAGTATTTTTTAGAGAAAATTTCAGCAGTACATTAAATATTAGATTAAATCCGAAAATTTCGCGATTATTGTTGTTTTTTTAATTGCAAGAATCATCAATCTTTTGGCATAAATTAACTGAATGGAGCTTCTTATTTAATTACAAGGGTTTAATTATTTTCAAATTCAATTTATATATATAAAAAAACACCCCCTTG
>NZ_JBWYIS010000018.1:0-47111 GCF_056779945.1 Acinetobacter sp. ANC_7635
TTCATAATCTCTTAATGATCTTTCTAACATCTCGTCAATGCTAGAAGCTGGACTCGAAACACTTAACAACTCAGCAACCTGCTTCGTTCGTTTCCGTGTATCTCGTCGGTATGGGGTGCATTCTATAGATTTTTTCTTCCCTTGCAACCCCTTATTTCACTTATTTTCAACGGGTGTTGCTTTTTTCGACTAAAAAGATGAAAAACATGAATTTTCACTCGTTTTTTAATCATTATTCATATTTATTTTCATCATTCATTTAAATTTTACGAATAATTTTCATTTTTATACACACTGGAGCTCATATATTTTGATGTTTTATTTTCCAAAATGTTTTTTTAGGCTACATTGAATAAAAATTAAGTTGAATTGCTCGCATGATGCGCTCCATTATTCTGATCTTTTCCTTTTTATGCGTTGCATATTTTGCTGTACAACGTTTTATTCATCCTCAATTAAATCACAATTCAACTTTAGATCGGCTTCAACACCCCATTGATCAACGCCTAAGATATCGTATTGGGTTTATTGACCCAAGATTTCAACTTGATACAGAGGCATTACGCCAAATAACTCAAGAGGCAGCGAATATCTGGGAAAATCAAACTCAACAAAAGTATTTCGTTTACGACCCCAATGCTCGTCTTACAATTAATCTCATTTTTGATGAACGTCAAAATGAATCCAATTATAGAAAGCATACGCTAAAGCAATTTGAAAATAGCAAATCATTAGCCGACCAAATGAGATTACAGCTAGAGCAAGAATCACAACAACTTGAATTTTTAAAACAGCAAATTGAACAGCAGCAACATAACTATAGTAGTGATCTAGATCAACATAATAATTTTGTCCACCATATTAATGGCTTAAACACATCTATTACAGATTCACAATTTCAGCAGATCAATACCTCTAAGACACGACTCACACAACAAAAGCTTGAGATTGAAAGCAATATTGAACGATTTAACATCTTACGAACAGAACTCAACGATAAAGTTGAAAAATTCAATCAATCCCAACACCAACAACGTAAAGCCATTGATGAATTTAACCAAGTTTTTCAAGCCAAAATGTTCCATAAAGGCGAGTTTAATGGTCGTGAAATCAATATTTATGAATTTCAATCTATAGATGAACTTCGAATCACATTGGCTCACGAATTAGGTCATGCATTAGGTCTCCAGCATACTAACGACCCTAATGCCTTAATGTATCCAATTCTAGAAAAGCAGAATTTCTCCAATTTTAAATTGACTGCTGCCGACCTCGAACTGCTAAAAAGTCGATAAAATCAGTACCACAGCTCAATCCCATAATTAAATTAAGGATTTAATTGAATAGTTTTGAATTCGTGTTAAGGTATTTTAAAATTAATCAGAGGAGAGAGACGTGAGTTATTATCATATTATTCTTGAGGTAAATGATCATATCAGCACGATCGAGGAAACTCGTGATATTGAAATATTTGATATTGTCGAGCTTCAACCTTATCTCTACTCAATTTTACTGCCATATTTCAATAAACAACTCATCGAACTGGATGATGAGAACATTAAATTCGAAGATGTCTTACATATTCAAATTAAGCAAACATTATTACCTATTCAAGATTTAATTGAAGAAGAACAACGCCAACTTCCAAGCGATACAGATGTCACCATTACAGCTTATGAAATTTTTAATGATCGAGAATTAAGTCAAGATGTAACCTTAGTCATTTTTGACTTACTCGATGCTGTTAAAATCGATCGTTCTATTATCTAGAAACCTCATCAGAAAAAAGGTCAACCCATGTTGACCTTTTTTAATCCAAGAACCTATTTATTGCATCATCAGCTGAGCCTGCTCATTTCTAAATGCACTCAATATCTGCTGTCCCGCTCGACCTGTAGGATTTAAGCCCAATCGGGTTTGCTCTTGACGAATTGCCTGTCGAGTTTTATCCCCAATTAAACCATCAATCGCACCAATATCGTAACCGCGCTGGATTAAATAGCGTTGAATTTCTCGGCGTTCTACTCTTGATGTACCAGGATCATCAGTCGGCCAAGCTTTTGCAATTTTAGGTTTTCCTTGCAATCGATCTGATAAATGTGCGATTGCCAATGCATAACTTTCTGCTGCGTTATAACTATATATAGCATCAAAATTTTTAAATACTAGAAAGACTGGCCCAGCACTGCCAGCAGGCGCAAGCAACCCAGCTTGAGAAGAGGCAGAAAGATTACCCTGAATTAAAGGGGAGCCATCCACTCTATTCAATCCTTGATTGACCCAATAAGACAATGCTTTCTTATTACGTCGCCCCTCACCTACAACTGACATTCCTGCAGGAATCTGCACTTCAAATCCCCAAGGTTGACCAGTTTGCCATCCTCTTTTCTTCAAAAAATTTGCTGTTGAAGCCAAAGCATCTGGAATACTCGAGACTAGATCACGTCGTCCATCACCATCAAAATCTACAGCAAGCTCATCATAGGTTGAAGGCATAAACTGAGTATGACCAAAAGCCCCTGCCCACGATCCTCTCAATTGTTCTTCCCGAACATCACCACGCTGTAAAAGTTTCATGGTGGTAAAAAATTCACCTCTAAAATACGATTGACGGCGCCCCTCACAGCTTAAAGTTCCCAAAGCTTGAAGCAATGGATAGCGTCCAGAAATATCACCATAATTACTCTCAACTCCCCAAACTGCAACCACCATTTCAGCTGGAATGCCATAAGCCACACTTACACGGTCAAGTGTTTCTCGATGCTGTTGAAGTTTCTGTTGCCCCAATTGAACACGTTCATCATCAACTAAACCTGACAAATAATCCCAAATTGGCGTCGAAAATTCAGGCTGATAATTTAAACGTTCAATCACAGAATAGTCAGGAGTTAAATTCTGCGTGTAACGATCATACGTCGCCGAGCTAACCCCTTTAGTAATCGCTTGTGATTTTAAATTCGAGATGCATTGCTGAAAATTAGGAGCGGATGACACAGTTGCCGTCATGGATGGCGAGGCTGTCACAGACTGACCATTAATAATCAACTCAGCATGAGTTTGAGACATCGCTAAAAAAAATGAACCTATCGTGAGTGCAAGCCGTTGCATAAGACCCTGTAATTCTAAAATGTTGGAATTATGTCTTTACCTTAACAGCTCACTCTAAAAATTAAAGCATCGAATCGTAAATTTAAATTCATACTTTCTACTTTTTAAATTTATTTTGAAAATTTAAATTTAAAAACTTATCCACAACCTAGTTTTAAATTCATTTGTTATTGAATTTAAATTTAAACCGCCACACAACATTTAAATTCAAAAACTTATCCACAGTCATCCAATACTACAAATTAACCTAAATCATTGAAAATTATAAATATTAAAATAATTTAATTTACTCAACAGATAAGAATTTAGATATAAATCTTTAAATACATTTTTGAATTCAAACCTCAATAGTAACTTTGAATTCAAAATATCCTGCAAGCCTATTATTTTGAATTTAAACCCACTTTGAATTCAAAGTTAAGATGGCTCACATAAGCCATAATCAAACTTATACACAGTTCAAGATATGTATTCTAATCAGAACTAATAGTATAATTATTATGCAATTTTTTTAAAATTTCATCCGACCAATGGCAAGTGATTTTTAAAGAGGCGCAATCATGCCTTAAACAAGATAAATAAAAAAGCGACCACTCGTGTGATCGCTTTTTTTATCAGCAACTTAAAGTCTAGATGGTCATATCTTCACTTAATGCTAATGGGTTTGGTAAAATTTTCGACAATTGGCGACAGAGTGTAGTCAATTCTGAGCTATCGATTGGCATTAAGGTAATATGACCAATTTTACGACCTTCACGTTCTGACTTGTTATAAAGGTGCAAATGTGCACCCTCTAAAGCCAACACATCTTCAGTCTTTGGATGCTGACCAATAATGTTCACCAATACCGTTGGACGAATCATCTCAGTTGAACCCAAAGGTAAGCCTGCAACAGCACGGATATGGTTTTCAAACTGAGAGCACACAGCACCTTCAATCGACCAATGACCTGAGTTATGTACACGTGGCGCCATCTCATTAGCATATAAGCCTTTGTCCGTCACAAATAGCTCAAGCGTCAGCACACCGACATAGTTCAAATGGTTAAGCAAGCGAGTGATGTAATCTTGTGCTACAGGTTGTAGATCTACACTGTTCGGTGCAGGGACAATCGAGTGCGATAAGATACCATTGTGATGGTGGTTCTCAGCCAATGGCCATGTTTTCACATCACCATTCTGACCACGTACTGCAATGATTGACACTTCACGCGAGAAAGTCACAAAACTTTCAGCAATCAATTCACCCGCAGGACCAAGTTCCGCCCATGCTTGATCAATTTGATCCGCAGTGCGTAAGACAAACTGACCTTTACCATCATAACCACCACGTGAAGTTTTTAGTACGATTGGAAGACCAAGTTCAGCGACCGCGTTTTGTAAACTTTCTAGTGATGTCACCGCTTTGTAAGGTGCTACTGGAATATCTAACTCATCAAATAACGCTTTTTCAGACAAGCGATGCTGAGCAATCGCTAAAGCCTGACGCGGGGGATGCAGTTGCTTGGTTTCAGTTAATACATCTACATCTGACAATGGCGTATTTTCAAATTCTAAAGAAAAGACTTCTGCACTATTAATGAAATCCTGTAAGCCATTTTTAGCTTGAGTTGAGATCACTGGACCCAAAGCAGCAGAAGGGCAGTCTGTACTTGCTTCAAAAAAAGTACATTGAATATTTAATGGAAGTGCCGCCTGCGCCATCATTCGACCCAATTGACCGCCACCAAAAATACCGATGGTTTTATCCATAAGATTTCTCTCGAATTAAGCTTGACCAGGAATATTTTTACTCGCAACTTTCTCAGTTTGCGCTAAACGAAAATCGGCTACATTCTTTGCAATATCTGGGCGAGTTAAACCTAAAATTTGTGCCGCCATAATCGCAGCATTGGTCGCACCTGCAGGACCAATTGCCAATGTACCGACAGCAATACCTGCTGGCATTTGTACAATGGAAAGCAATGAATCAACACCATTCAAGATCGAAGATTTAACCGGCACACCTAGAACAGGAAGATCAGTCTTCGCTGCGCACATACCCGGTAAATGCGCTGCACCACCAGCACCCGCAATAATCACTTGGATACCACGATCACGAGCTTGCTCAGCATATTCAAACAAACGATCTGGCGTACGGTGTGCTGAAACAACTTCCGCTTCAAAGGGTACACCAAGCTGATTCAACATATTGGCAGTGTGTTCGAGTGTCGCCCAGTCTGACTGAGAGCCCATGATAATTCCAACGAGAGGAGTGTCTTGTGAAGCGGCCGCATTCATTGCAATGTTTCCAGAGATTAAAGTAAGAGAGATAAATCTCGACGAGAGCCAAGCTTTAATAAGAACTCACTATTATAGACTGAAAATGAATAGGTCTAAAGTTAAGCTGATAAAATAAGGATTAAAAATATATACTTGTTAATAGACATAAAAATGAATTTTATGATTGGTCATTGTTCTGCCTCATCCACCTTAAACATCTGGCTCATTTAAGATAAATTGAAATTGAATTTGGATTAAACTGAACTAAGCCATTCAAATTAAAAAATAAAAAGGAGAATATAGCATGTGGTTTAAACTGAAATTATGGTGGAATAACCCTGCAGAAAATTTATGGTTTACACCAGCACTTGGAGCTTTATTAGCGATTTTTTTCTCTTTATTTGCAACTGCAAGTCGTTATTTTATTCCATCACACGCGGTTCCAAATATCAGTATTGAAACACTAAGTAGCCTACTGGATATCATTGCTTCGAGTATGCTGGCGGTCACTACATTTTCACTTTCGATTATGGTCGCCGCATTTGCTTCAGCTTCATCGAGTGGTACGCCACGTGCTTATAAGCTGATGATGAATGATGATAATACTCGTCTCGCAATTACCAGTTTTATTTCCGCATTTATCTATGCCGTCATCGCAAAAATCGCTTTAGGTTTACAATATTATGGAGTTTCGGGTCGATTTGTCTTATTCGTAAGTACCATTTTGGTTCTTATTTATTTGATTGTGACATTAATTCGCTGGGTACAAACATTGTCTCAGCTTGGCACACTAACCAATGCTATTTCTAAAATTGAAACAGCAGCATCTCAAGCTTTAAGTACATTCCGTACACACCCCAACTTTGGCGCTTCAGGACAAAAACCATTTGGCGAAAGCCAACTCAAAATACACCCAAAACAGACAGGTTATTTTACTCATTTTGATATTGAGTCCTTAAATCTTCTTGCTCAAACTCACAATGCACATATTCATCTTGCTTTTCTTCCTGGGAAATTCGTAGACCCATCACTGGTTCTGATTGAAGTCTTTACGGAAAATCCAATAGATGACGAAGAATTAAAAAATTTAGAACATCAAATTCATGAATTCGTGATTATCGAAACGAACCGAAGCTTTTTACAAGACCCAAGATTTGGTTTATTGGTCATGAGCGAGGTTGGACAAAAAGCGATGTCAGCTGCAATTAATGATGTGGGTTCAGCAATTAGTGCGATCAATGCCTTAACGCGGATTATTATTGATAGTCAGCCAGATCCAGAACAGAAAACTTTTAATTTCTCGAATATCAGTGTCGATATGTTTGATATTCGTGAGTTTATTAGCAGTAGCTTTGCACCGATGGCACGGGACTGTATAAGTAATATCGAATTAAATCAAAGAATAATTAAATGCTTATCCATGATTGAAAAAAATGTATCTGAACCGGAACTACGGGAAGCTGCTCATGAAATGGCACATGAAATCTTGGCACGCTGCTTAAAACATTTTGATTTTGAACCTGATCGTCAAAGATTAGTTCGGGAATATGAAAATAACTTTAGTTAATCTTCATCCTTTTGAATCATGGTGTTCTAAATACAAAATAGACACAACCACATAAGCAAAGTGCAGCCCATACATAATCTAATTTGAAAGGCTGTTTAAACATGAAAATCATGAAAGGAACAAATACCAATAGCGTAACGACTTCCTGAGTGATTTTCATTTGTCCCACAGCCCAGCCATTTTGAGCCAGCATCTTGGTTGCAGGAATCATTAAGCTGTATTCGAATAATGCAATGATCCAACTAAATAGAATGGCTTGCCATAAAGGGGCATCATGCGGCAAAAATTTTAAATGACCATACCACGCCAAAGTCATAAAGCAATTTGCTAAAATCAGAAGCAATAAAGGTAAATAAATCATTTAAATCTCAAGTTAAATCGTCCGCGTTATTCTACGATTAAATCATTTCGTTTCATCATACTAGATTAAAAATATTCATATATTTTAGCTCATAAGTTTAAAAATTTATTTCTGCAAAATTTTACGGAATGCCTTCTAATAATCACTATCTTTTCACCAAGACCCTTGTTATCGTTGACATCAAATCAAATAACACATGACAACAGCACCAAAAAGATGTTTGTGTCGAAAAGAGTAGTGGAGTAAATCATCATGCATCTGCATATTTTGGGAATCTGTGGCACCTTTATGGGATCGTTAGCACTGTTAGCTCGAGACCTAGGGCACACAGTGACAGGCTCGGACCAAAATGTGTATCCACCTATGTCGACACAACTTGAAAATGCGGGTATTACCTTAATGCAAGGTTATGACCGTAGTCATTTGCAACCACACCCAGATTTAGTGATCGTTGGTAATGCCATGAAACGTGGAATTGACGCCGTTGAATACATGCTAAATCAGGGTTTACCCTATATCTCTGGACCACAGTTCCTTGCCGACCATGTGCTACAAGGTAAACATGTATTAGGGGTTGCTGGTACACACGGAAAAACAACTACTACCACGATGTTAGCTTGGGTATTAGATCAAGCGGGCTTGGAACCGGGTTTTTTAATTGGTGGTGTACCACTTGGATTTAAAGAAAGTGCTCGTCTAGGCGGAGGTCAATATTTCTGTGTAGAAGCAGATGAATACGACTCTGCCTTCTTTGATAAACGATCTAAATTTGTTCATTACCATCCAAAGACAGCTATTCTGAATAATCTTGAATTTGATCATGCAGATATCTTTGATGATCTCGCTGCCATTCAAAAACAATTTCATCATTTGGTTCGTACTATTCCAAGTGAAGGCCGTATCATCGCACCAATCACTGAAACGAATATTGATGAAGTTTTGGCACAAGGCTGTTGGACACCGATCGTCCGCACATCCCTCGAATCTCATGATCAAGCAACTATCTCTGCAAACCAACTTTCTGCAGATGGTACTCATTTCCAAGTCTTAAAAGACGGCGAAGTAAAAGGTACAGTCCAATGGTCGATGACAGGTCAACACTCCGTTGCAAATGCTTTAGCAACCATTGCAGCTGCAGAGCATGTAGGTGTTTCCATTGAAACTGCATGCGAAGCATTATCGAATTTTGGTGGTGTAAAACGCCGTATGGAGCTCCTCGATACCATTCGAGGTATTGAAGTTTTCGATGATTTTGCTCATCACCCAACAGCAATTGACACAACACTGGATGGTGCTCGTAAACGATTAGGCGAACGTAAACTATGGGCGATTATTGAGCCGCGCTCAAATACGATGCGAATGGGAAGCCACAAAGATGGTTTAGCATATTCTGCTCGATTGGCAGATGAAGTGATTTGGTATCAACCTGAGGGTTTAGATTGGGATCTACAACCTGTTGTTGAAGCTGCTCCGAATAAAGCTGTGGTAGCGCGTACTTTAGAAGAGATCATCCGAAATGTCGTGAATGAAGCAGGCGAGGGGGATGCCGTTGTGATCATGTCAAACGGTGGATTTGGTGGTTTGCATCAAAAACTCATTCAAGCACTCAAAGCAAAAGAATAAATAAAAAAGCCCGCTCTGCGGGCTTTTTTATTTATAAGCGATAACGTCATGATATTCATTATGAAAACGCTTAAACATGACAACCACATAAGAGCAAGTTGGAACAATTTTTAATTTTTCTGTACGAGCAAATTCTACAAGTCGATCTAACAATAACTTTGCAGTTCCTTGTCCACGTAAACGATCATCGACCCAAGTATGATCCGCTATAATGATCTGTGGAGTTTGGTAACGATAGCTGATTTCTGCAATTCTTGATTGATCTGCGTCCGTGAGATAAAACTCACCGCCTTTCACACTATCGATATGTTCAAACTGCATATGACTGCTCACTGTATGATTTTATTTAAACAGAACATCGTGGATTGCTTCATCTTTGTTGAAAACAGATTTAGCAAATGGACAAAGCGGTAAGATTTTAACATTCTTTTGACGTGCTAATTCCACCGCACGGTCAACAAGTTGACGTCCCACGTTTTGCCCTCTTAATGAATCATCAACCCAAGTATGATCAATAATAAATTTATCTTCACCTGCCCATGAATAAGTCATTTCAGCTAAATGATGGCCATCTTCACCAATAAAAAACTCACCTTTTGATCCATTTTCTTGATGTTTAATTTCTAACATTATCATTATCCTATCATTCGTTATTAAATATAGATTAGAACGACATATTTACATAACACTATGAAAAAATGGGACAAACTTGTCTATCAATTACAAATTCAAAACTTTAATTTATTTTAAAAAAAGAAATATTATAAAAAACAAAAATATATATTGTCAGTCATAATCATTAAATGTTATTTTTTTAACATATAAATGTATTATTATTGTTAAAAAATTAATGAGTAAATGAAATGGATATCTATTTAATATCAATTGTAGTATTGATCATCATTGCAATAATCTTATTAATTTCAATTTTTAAAGACAAATTTAATAACCCATTTAAATAATTTGCACACAACTTATAAGTGTGTCATCCTTTGTGCACTCGAAATCAAATGAAACGATTTCAACGTAATTTATTATCAAATTTGAACAAGGGGAGTAGCCTCCTCCAACAGTACTTAAATACTGTGTCAGAATATCGTCATTACACTTTGAAAGAAGTCGGTATCTGAGCATCATTTCGATTATCTAAAAAATGCTTAATCAAAATGGTGTAGGCAAGACCTTGATCATGTTGTTTCAGAATTATTATCTGGCAACTGGTCGAGGTTTTTTTATGCCAAAATCAATTGCCAGTATTGGAGATCACTATGGAAACCATAGGCAATATTTGGCTTTATGTCATTTTTTTTGGCATCGTCACGATTATGCTCTTAATTGACTTTCTAGGTTTTAAACAAAAAGAAGGTCAAGAAGTTAAAGTTAAAACTGCTGCTTATTGGAGTATTGCATGGGTCACTGTCGCAACACTTTTTGGTGGTGGACTATGGCTATATCTAGAAAATACCGCTGGTATAAACGTAGCCAATACGAAAGTTATGGAATATTTTGCCGGCTATTTACTGGAAAAGTCACTCGCAATTGATAACGTCTTTGTGTGGCTAATGATTTTTGCTGCATTCGCTATACCTCCTGCACTTCAACGTCAATTACTCCTTTATGGTGTTTTGGGCGCTATTATTCTCAGAACAATTTTTATTTTTATCGGTGCGTGGTTCGTTCAGGAATTTTCGTGGATCCTCTATATCTTCGGTGCTTTCCTTGTATACACTGGATTTAAATTCCTTAAAGGACAAGAGGATGATCCAAATATTGAAGATATGGCCATTCTGAAATGGCTACGCAAACACATGCGAATTACTCCACAGTTGGAAGGAAATAAGTTTTTCGTAAGGCAAAATGGCGTTCTATGGGCAACCCCATTATTTTTAGTGCTAATTTTAGTCGAGGCATCTGATGTTATTTTTGCAGTCGATTCTATTCCAGCGATTTTTGCGGTCACCACTGATCCTTTTATCGTCCTTACAGCTAACTTGATGGCTATCCTCGGTCTACGGGCTATGTTTTTCTTACTGTCTGGAGCCGCTTCAAAAATGCATTATTTGCCTTATGGACTTGGGGCTATTTTAATTTTTATCGGTTTCAAAATGCTTATGCTTGACGTATTCCATATGCCAATTTGGATCTCATTAAGTTTTATCGTGATTGCCCTTTCAATTACAGCATGGCTTTCAATTCGTTATAGTAAAAAACATCATCAAACGACCTTATAAGGTCAAACTTTGTTGGATTCAATAAAGCCTTCATCTGAAGGCTTTATTTATATCATTAGATGAGCCATCTAATTCACAATGCTTAACTTAGGCCATCGTTCCAAAAAACATTTTGACTTAACCCTATGTTCAAAGACTCCACGTGAAACCAAACGATTATTCCACCTTAATTTTAAAGTAAATAAATCTTCAAGCCCCAAAGGGGCGAGGATTTCAATATGATTATTCTCCATTAATTTGATAGCGATTGCGGTTGCCGTTTCTGGCCAAAAACTCATAGCATGATGTACTGAAGTATATGGATCAATTTGAGCACCTTCATCAGTTCTGTACCAATGATGTACCAGAGCTTGATTTGTAATGTCCCAATGAATATTAGGATATCTATGTTGAAGTGCACCCTTTAAATAATTTCGTCTCTCATCCATTTTTTCTGAAGGATCAAAATAAATGACATCGATTTCAGTTTCAAAAATGGAATAATTTTGATTATGTAAATAAGACCAGATCCAATTTCGAATCAAGCCCGCACTAAAATAGGCCGCACTATCAATCTGCCGTAAACACTGTAAAAGTTCATAGATATCTGCATTAGACCGTATTAAATGGCTTAACTTCTCATATAAGTCCATGGGTAAATTCACTTTATATATTTTGATTAGAATTTAATATTTCCACTCAGCTCTCCAATTTTAAATGTTAAGAGACGGTTGGCAAAGATCTTGCATCATCTCCAAAGAAAAAAGCTCAGTAAATTTAGCGCAGCTCTTCGGAGCTCTTTTTTTAGGAAATGACGATGAATATGATTCCCGCATTAAATCCACTCAGTGCACCTTGCCAATGTAGTTTCGACTTACAAGATTGGGAAATTCTCGCGCAATATTGGTATCCAGTGGCTCGTATTCAAGATGTTTCAACCACACCACATCAGGTCACTTTACTTGATGTAAAAATGGCGATTTACCAAACTGACAATGGGGAAATTCGATTAGTGCGTGATATCTGCCCTCATCGTGGTGTACCTCTAAGTAAAGGATGGGTAGAGGGTGAAGAAATTATTTGCCGATATCACGGTCTAAGATTCGACCTTGCAGGGAAGTGTACAAAAATTCCTGCTCAACCTGATTTAACTAAGATATCTGACCGTTTTAGTTTAACTCAATTTCCAGTAATTTTGAGATATGGACTGGTCTGGACTAGCTTGCATGGACGTGATTTTCAACACAATAATATTCCCCAACTTGACACTTGGGATCATCCTGATCATCAGTCTATTTTACCTCCATATGTTGATATTGCAGGCTCAGCAGGTCGTCAACTCGAAGGATTCATTGATGTAGCTCACTTTGCATGGGTGCATCACGAAGCTTTTGCAGATCGAAACAACCCAGTTGTACCGAAATACCATACTGAGAGAACAGACTATGGTTTAAAAACAATTTATATTAGTGGTGTCAGTAATTACCCGCATGCTTTGAAACACCTAGAGCCAGAAGGTTTTGAGTGGAAAAGAACTTTTGATATTTACCCACCATTTTCAGCGATATTAACTGTAGATTTTCCAGACAATGGGATTTTAAAAATCTTGAATGCGTGTTGTCCTGTATCGGTCAATCAAACCAGATTATTTGTTCCTTTGACGCGTAATTTTGATCAGACTGGAGATTTACAAGCAGTCTATGATTTTAATGCCCAAATTTTTGCCGAAGACCAAGATATCGTAGAATCGCAAAAACCTGAAGAATTACCACTTGATTTAATGATGGAAGCGCATTTTGAGGCTGATCGATCTTCGACTACTTATCGTCGTATTCTCGCAGAGTGGGGGCTCAGCAAACGATATACAGTTTAATTAAGATAGATCAGTTACAATCAATCGAAAAAATTAAAAGTGTAGGTTTTAAATGTCTTCTGTAGTTGCATCGACGGCGATTCGCGGTCGCTTCCTAGATATTCAGAATACGGTTGCCCAAGCGCGTGAAATTCACGACCAAGTGCGTTACGTAGAAGATGGTTTATTGATTACTCAAGCGGGTAAAATTCAATGGTTTGGTCGTTGGGAAGATGGGCAACAACAGCTCCGTCAGCTTGAATCCTCTATCCAAGTTGAGCATTACCCAGATCAACTGATTGTTCCTGGTTTTATCGATACGCATATTCACTTTCCTCAAACTGAAATGGTAGGTGCGTATGGCGAACAATTACTCGAATGGCTGAACACTTATACCTTTCCTACAGAAATCCAATTTCAAGACAAAGCTTATGCAGACCAAATTGCACACTTTTTTGTCAATGAGCTGGTGAAAAATGGCACAACGACTGCATTGGTTTTTTGTACAGTTCATAAAGAATCTGTTGATGCACTATTTGAAGCGGCAGAACAATACCAGATGCGTTTGATTGCAGGCAAAGTATTGATGGATCGTCATGCACCTGAAGCACTGACAGACACCGCTGAAAATGCTTATACAGATAGCAAAGAATTGATTGAGAAATGGCATGGTAAAGGTCGAAACCTTTATGCCATTACGCCTCGCTTTGCGCCTACCTCTACACCAGAACAATTAAAAAGAGCAGGGCAGTTAAAAACTGAATATCCTGATGTATATATTCATACTCATTTGAGTGAAAACACCAATGAAATCGCTTGGGTGAAAGAGCTTTTTCCTGAGCAAAATGGCTATTTAGATGTGTATCACCACTATGGATTAACAGGCAATAAATCTGTTTTCGCTCACTGTGTTCATTTAGAAGAGCATGAATGGGATTGTATGCATCAAACAAACTCTGCAATCGCCTTCTGCCCGACTTCAAACCTCTTTCTAGGAAGTGGATTGTTTCCATTGAAAAAAACCTGGGATAAACAAGTTAAAGTCGGTCTTGGCACAGACATCGGTGCGGGGACTTCATTTAATCAGCTTCAGACGTTGAATGAAGCCTATAAAGTTCAACAACTCCAAGGCGACAAATTATCTGCATTTGAATCGCTTTATCATGCGACCCTAGGTGGAGCAAAAGCATTAGCGCTCGAGGATAAACTTGGTAACTTTAATATTGGAAAAGAAGCGGATTTTGTTGTATTAAATTTGAATGCCACTGCATTACAAACATTAAGACAACAACGCGCTAAAAATATTGAAGATGCACTTTTCGCATTGTTTACCATGGGTGATGATCGAAATATTGAGGCGACTTATATTTATGGACAAAAAGCATATCAACAATCAGCATCCTAATGCTCAGACTCAACCACAACACCCAATTAAAAAATATGTGTTAATTGGTGCTGTATTCTTAGTTTGTGCTGTCGTACTAAAACGCGATGCGCATTAATAAACCATTAGTTTACATTTCGTTTTTTTAAAAAGGGTGCAACATTCTGGGATATGTTTTAAAATCGAAGCATATTTCAGGTGTTGCAGGTCAACACCTTTTTTAATTTTAGAATTGTTGTTTTAGGTATCTACCCATGACCATTGACATGAAAGTGTTGATTTCCGCTGAAGAAATTCAAGCGAAAGTTAATGAACTTGGTAATCAAATTAATGCTCACTATGCAAATAGTGATCGAGAATTGGTTCTTGTAGGCTTACTTCGCGGTTCAGTGATTTTCATGGCAGACCTATGCCGCACCATTGAAAAACCACACGAACTCGACTTTATGACAGTTTCAAGTTACGGCAGTGGAACGACTTCTAGTCGTGATGTTAAAATTCTAAAAGACCTTGATGGTGAAATTCGTGGTAAAGATGTTCTTGTCGTAGAGGACATCATCGATTCAGGCAATACGCTGAGTAAAGTGGTAGAAATCCTTGAAACTCGTGAGCCAAACTCTATCAAACTTTGCACGCTGATCAGTAAGCCTTCTCGAAGAGAAATCGACTTGGAAGTAGAGTTTCTAGGATTTGAAGTTGAAGATAAATTTATCGTAGGTTATGGACTAGATTACGATCAAAAATACCGTCATATTCCATTCATTGGTGAAATCGGTCTGTAATGTTTTTCAAGAAAGTGGCATATGCCACTTTCTTTATAAACAACAAAATAACAACAACATGTAGCGTGATTCTTCTTTTCAAACATCAATACATAATCAACTATATTTGAGCGACACAATAAAAATGCATGATAAAAAGGAGAACAAGTATGTTTTCACTTATTGGAGCTATTCTTATCGGTTTTATAGCAGGTTTAATTGCTCGCGCAATTCATCCTGGTGACGATAAAGCAGGTTTCATTGTCACGACGTTATTAGGTATTGCTGGTTCATTACTTGCTACATATGGTGGACGCCTTCTTAATATTTATCCCGAAGGTTCATCGGCAGGTTTTATTGCTTCAGTCATAGGCGCAATTATCGTTCTGTTTATTTATAACCTCGTTACCAAAAAATCTTAATCAAAAAAGCACCTTGTTAAGGTGCTTTTTTTCATTTCTATGAACTAGATTTTATAAGTTCAGCTCTTTCCAAATTTTTTCAATTTCTGAAGCTGGATAAGCGCCTGTTACCTTAAATCCATTTTCAAAAATAATTGCTGGCGTTCCTTGAACACCTAGACGACGTCCAAGTTCCAAATTTCGTTCAATAGGGTTTGAACAATCAGCTTGGGCTGTTGGTTGTTGATTCTTTTGTAAAAGAGCATTCCATGCAAACTCACGGTTTGCGGAGCACCAAACTTGTTTAGAGGGCTGGATCGATTGAGATTTAATTGGATACATAAACGTATAAATTGTCACATCTTTTAACTGGCTTAAATTATTTTCAAGCGTCTTACAATATGGACAATTTGGGTCAGAAAAGATCGCGAGCTGACGCTTACCATTCCCCCTTACAGTCTTAATGGCATCTTGAAGTGGAAGTTGTTTAAAGTCGACTGAATTATGTTTCAGCACCAAATCACGTGTTAGATTTTTTTGATCTTCGATACGAATCATTGATCCAAAGAATAAATGCTTAGCTTCTTCATCAATATAAATAATCTGATTGTCTAAAGATCCGCTATAGAGACCTTTCATCTCAGTTTTTTGTAAATTTTGAATATTCAATTTTGGGTGCTGCGTTTTAATTTTTTGCTGAAGCAATTCAATATTCGCAAAACTAGAACTTGTAGACAGTGCAAGTAAAGCACTGATTAAAATTTTTTTATACATAAGTTGAGCATATGTTTGATGGATATTATTGCTTATTCTAATCTTCTACTTTCTACAAAGATCAGTTTTTATGTAATTTTAAACCTCATAAATTGTTTCACGTGAAACCAAATATGACAGTTGAATTTTAACTGATTGAAGATAATTGACTCATGCTTAACAGTCGACATAGACTAATGAATCTTCGTATCAGCACTGCTGTTCTATAAGACAAATAATGAATGAAAACCAATCGTGGCGAGATTTTATTCTCGTAAGTATCGCACTCTGTATCGGCACCATTGGAACAGCGCTTGCTAGCCCACTTTATCCAATTTACCAAGAATTATGGGGGTTAAACCCGAGCGATATCACCTTTATTTTCGTTTCCTACATGCTAGGGTGCCTGACCACCTTACTGTTTTTGGGCAGAACCAGTAATACCATTGGTTATGTAAAAACTATGCAACTTGGGCTCATTTTTATCACCATTGGCTTGTTAATGTCTATCTTTGCGAGCGATGTCATGTCTCTCTCATGGGGAAGATTTATCATTGGTATCGCATCTGGATTGATGACAACATCTGCTCTTATTGGGCTTATTCAAACTGTTCCAACTTCCCATAAACAAATTGCACCACAATTAAGCTCAATCATTACTGCTGTTGGATTTGGGTTAGGTCCTTTATTTGGGGGATTTTTTGCTGAATTCTTTGCATATCCTTTGGTAATACCTTATGTACCCATTGTGATAGGTTCAATATTTTGCTTCTTTAGTCTATTTACACTCAAACCTATACCTTTTGATGTGCAAAAATTTAATTTTGCTCCCAAATTATTAACACCACAATCACATGATCGCACTCAATTTTTTATACTGAGCTTGACTGCATTTGCTGTTTTTGCAGGATTTAGTTTATACGCCTCACTATCTCCTTCATTTGTTAAAGACATTTTGCCTTGGCACGGTCCACTGATTAGTGGTTCTGCCATTACTGTCATTTTACTGATTTCAGCTGCGACACAATTTTTTTCAAGATCAATCAAACCGCAATCCAGCCTATTACTCGGTATCATGACTTGCTTCATGAGCGTGATCGCTTTATTCCTCTGTATGGAGTTTAAAATTAGCTGGTTATTTTTCCTAAGCGATGGTCTGTTTGGGATTGGACATGGCTTAGCTTTACTTGGGGCTTTCGGACTTATTCATCACATGACCACACCTCACAATCGAGCCGCCGTCATGTCTACTTATCTCTTTATCGGCTATCTCGGAACGATTCTACCCATCCTAGCAGTAGGATATTTAGCTGACCATTTTGGGCTTACAAATGCAGTGATTTGGTTCTGTATTGCAATTTCAATCTTACTGATTGTTTTATTCATAAAGCAGATGATGGTTAAGCCAAGCAAGTTACCTTTAGCCAATTAACCAAAAAGCCCCTTACTGGGCTTTTTAAACCACAGATAAAAACTCGTTTACTTCCCAATACAGAAAGAGCCAAAGATTTTTCCGAGTAAATCATCCGCACTAAAATCACCAGTAATTTCACCTAATGCATTCTGTGCGAGACGTAACGATTCTGCGACAAGCTCTCCTGCATGGTAAACAACAAGTTGTTCACGAGCTTCCGCAAGATAAGATTGAGTGCGCTTCATTGCGTCTAGGTGGCGTGTTCTTGCAATAAAGGTATCTTCTTCAGGCTGAAAGCCTGCATGTGCTGTAATCGCATCTACAAGCGATTGAACACCCATTTCTTGCTTGGCTGAGACCGTAATGTGTCTAAAGCCTTGGAGATCAGCAACTTTAGCTTCACTATCTACTAAATCACATTTGTTAGCGATTAAAATTAAGCGTTTAGGATCGATATAATTAGCAAAGTAAGTATCTGCCAAATGCATCGGATCTTCACCTTGACTCAAATCGTAAACCAAGAGTAGGAGATCAGCATTTTCTATTTCTTTAATCGCTCGACGAATACCTTCCTTCTCAACAATATCTCCCGTTTCACGCAGACCTGCTGTATCCGTCAGGGTAATTGGCAAACCATTTAGGCTTATTTTCTCATGTAGTACATCACGCGTTGTACCTGCAATGTCCGTTACAATCGCGCGCTCAACACCAGCCAATGCATTCAATAAACTCGATTTACCTGCATTGGGTTTCCCTGCAATCACCACTTGTAAACCTTCACGCAGAAGTTGACCTTGGCGTGCTGATTGTTGTACTGCACCCACTGATGCCTGCACATCTTCCAATAACGCTAAAATTTTTCCATCTGCAAGAAAATCAATTTCCTCTTCAGGAAAATCAATCGCCGCCTCAACATGTAATCGTAAGTGAATGAGTTTTTCTAATACTGTATTTACTTTAGAAGAAAATGCGCCTTGCAATGAACGTACTGCAGAACGAGCTGCTGCTTGTGAAGTAGCATCAATTAAATCAGCGATTGCTTCTGCTTGGACTAAATCCATTTTTCCATTTTCAAAAGCGCGCATTGAAAACTCACCCGCTTTTGCTGCAATTGCGCCTAACTCTAACAGTCGACCCAATAATGTGTTTTGAATCACCGGTCCACCATGACCTTGTAACTCAACTACATCTTCACCCGTAAAAGAATTCGGATTTGGAAAACAAATCACCAAACCCTCATCCATGACTTGCCCATTCGCATCAAGAAATTGACGAAATGCAGCATAACGAGCAGGACCGAGTGCCTTACCAGTTAAAGCCTCTGCTATGGCATATGCCTTAGGACCAGACAGTCGAATTACACCTACACCTCCACGACCTGGCGGTGTTGCAATCGCAGCAATAGTGGTTTGATGTTGTAGGTTCGTCATTGAAATGATCTCAAAGCAAGGCAAAAAAAATCCGCCTAAGGATATCACCTTAAGCGGATCGATTCAGCTACTAACAAAACTTAGTTCGTAGATGCTGTATCTTCTTTTGCTAAGCGAGCTTTCTCAACACTCTTATTGATCAGACCTTGCTGAAGAATCGTGATCAAGTTGTTGACAATCCAGTAAAGCACAAGTCCAGCAGGGAAGAACAATAAGAATACCGTGAAAATAATCGGCATAAACTTAAAGACTTTTGCTTGCATTGGATCTGTCGGCTGTGGGTTCAACATTTGTTGAACATACATCGTTACACCCATCAACAATGGTAGGATAAACCATGGGTCCATTGCAGATAAATCTTGAATCCAACCTAACCAAGGAGCGTGGCGTAACTCAACAGACTCCATGAGCACCCAATACAAAGCCAAGAAAATTGGCATTTGAAGAAGTAAAGGTAAACAACCAGATAATGGATTGACTTGTTCACGCTTATAAAGTGCCATCATTTCTTGTGAGAAACGCATACGGTCTTCGCCGAACTCTTCTTTCATGCGTTGCATTTCTGGTGCAATCACACGCATTTTTGCCATAGAGCGATAGCTCTTAGATGAAAGAGGCCAAAGAATAAGTTTCACAAGAATTGTCAATAGAATAATTGACCAACCCCAGTTTCCAACAATGCCATGGAAGAATTGCAAACCTAAAAATAGCAATTTCGCAATTGGCCATAACCAACCATAATCAACCGTTTGATTTAAACCAGTTGCCAAGTCTTTTAATTCAGATTGAATTTTTGGACCTGAGTAGAATGTTGCATCAACAGTCATTGTTTTGCCAGCTGGCACATTAATGGTAGGCGAAGTAAAGCCAATGATATTCATACCATCAGCAGATTTACGTGACTCCATTTTTGCAGAATACGGCTGGTTACCGAAGTTACCAGGTACCCAAGCACTTACAAAGTAATGCTGAACCATTGCAACCCAACCACCTTGAGCCTCAACACTTAACTTTTCTTCATTAAAATTATCAAATTTTAATTTGTTATAGTGTTCATCAGGTGTACCCCAAGCACCACCTAAATAAGTGCCCAGCGTAAAGATTCCTTGATCAGTTTTACCTGGATCTTCAGAGTTGTCACGTTTGATCTGACCAAACATTTGACCTTGCCAGTTTTGCTGACTACGGTTAATCACTTGATAACTTACGTTAACTGGATATGCACCTTCTTGGAAAGTGAACGTTTTGATGATTTCAACACCATCAGCCGTTTTTAATACCATTGGTACTTTTAACACTTTCTCAGCTTCACCATCTTTATTGGTGGTTGCTTGAGCATCAGCTAAAGTATAAGTCGACTTTTCAAACTCAAATGTTGGACGTCCACTACGGCTACTGTCAGGTCCATTTAAACCAATTAAACCTGATTGAGCGACATAAGTACGTTTCTCATCATTTTCAAGCATAACGAACGGTTGTTCACTATTTTTACTTTTATCATGATTGAGTAGTTCAACACGGACAATGTCACCACCTTTAGGGTTAATCCAAAGATGATATAAATCAGTTTGAACAGCAACTAATTGTTGATTTGCTGTTGCAGGTGTAGTTGTGTCTTGTTGTTCAGCTGCAATATTTGCTTGCGGTATATCAGTTAAACCCGCTGTCGTTTGGCTCGTTGGCAGATCAGCAGAAACATCTTGGGCAACGACGGCAGCAGGTGCTGTCGCAGCAGTTGTTTCAGTTTGACCATAGTCTTTTTGCCAAGCAAGAATAAGCAAATATGCGGTGACAAACATGGCCCCGAGAATTGCAAACCTGGCCCATTGTTGCATATCGATTACCCCAATTGGTTAGAGTGATTTTTGGTTCAATAAACGCTCACGCAAGGGTACAGTAACGTGAGTCATTTGAGAATCTATTTGCTGAAATGAAATAAAACGAATTGCTTTTTTGGGAACAGGATCATATCCACTTCCACCCCACGGATGGCAACGACAAATCCGTCGCGTTGCATACCAGACACCTTTAATCGGGCCATGTATATGAATAGCTTCTAACGAGTATTGAGAACAAGTTGGGAAATAACGGCAACGAGGTCCAAGGAGCGGACTAATCGCAATTTGATAGAAACGAATCAACCAATGCAATATACGGACCATTGGCCACCTCTAACTTTGAGGAGAGGGAACTGATATTTTATGATGTTTTTTTACAAGACGCTGTAGCTTCTGCCATGCAAATTGTAATTGCTTATGCAATTCAGCATTCGGAATCGACTCAATACCTACCTTAGGCATGACCACAATATCCAATAAATCTATATCTTGCTGATTTAAGCGAAAACTTTCGCGAGCAATACGTTTTATTCGATTTCTTTCATGTGCACGGCGCACTTTCTTTTTAGCAACAACAATACCTAAACGGCTTTTAGGCTGTTTAGTCGGTGTAGCTAAAAATAAGAAATGGGGTTGATGCACTTTAAAAAGCGCACCATCAAATACACCTTTGTAATCTGCAGCACAGCGGATTCTCACCTCTGGACTGAAACTATAAAGTGTCATAACACCCAAATCGTCGATAAACTAAACTGGTATTAAACAGTTAAGCTGTGACGACCTTTTGCACGACGACGAGCTAATACTTGACGGCCAGCTTTAGTCGCCATACGAGCACGGAAACCATGAACGCGTTTACGCTTTAATTCAGATGGTTGGAAAGTACGTTTCATATCGAAACTCCAAAGTTGGTGTTCTATAAAGGTTCGCGATTGTATTGTGCATTGTTTGTTCTGTCAATATTAAACAGTATTGTGTAACACTTTTGATGAAAGTTGCTTGAGTCTGAGAAAGATACAAATTTGTTAAATAATCTATTTATACACAAAATAAATATATGTTTTTATTATAGTATTTAAGTTAACCACAGAAATATCCATAAACTTATACACAAGATGAATTTTAATTATGACTGATTTTTAAATTTGAATTTAAATTTAAACACAAGGAATGATTATCCACAGAAAACCGAATCTTATTAAATAAATTCAAATTTATAAATTTAAATTTATTACTATTAGGGTTGTAATTTTCTATGGATAAGGCATTATTTTTTTTTAAATATATATACTTAGGTTGTTGATAACTATGTTTTCATATTTTTTATAGATTGTGGATAAGTTATTACTTTTATTTATCCACAGTTTGTGGAAAACCTTATCCACACCCTATTTTAAATTTAAATTTAGACTTTTAAATTTGATTATTTGTGTTTAAAGTTCAAAATTACTCATGACATATGTGGATAACTTGGGTATGATTGCCTCCCCAATCTCATGGGGTTGTTTTTAAATTTAAATGGAATGAGGGGTTTCACATGCTGTGGACAGACTGCTTAAATCGCTTGCGACAAGAGCTCTCAGATAATGTCTTTGCAATGTGGATACGTCCATTGGTTGCCGAAGAGGTAGATGGTGTTTTAAAGCTTTATGCACCTAATCCTTACTGGACACGCTATATTCAAGAACATCATTTAGAATTAATTAGCATTCTTGCAGAACAAATGTCTGAAGGACGTGTTTGTAAAGTTGAAATTTTAGTCGACTCACGACCAGGCGCGATTTTATCTGCTTCAGAGCAACCTGCGACAACAACTGCAGCGCTTGAGTCTTCAGCAGCAGCACCTGTAGTCAGAGCAAAAAAAGAAAGTAATGAGCAGCAAAATACAAAAACATCAAAAAAACGATTATTAAATCCGCTGTTTAATTTTGCATTGTTCGTCGAAGGGCGTTCAAATCAGATGGCGGCAGAAACCTGCCGTAAAGTGTTAACTCAGTTAGGCGAACCTCAACATAACCCGTTATTTTTATACGGTCCGACTGGTTTAGGTAAGACCCACTTGATGCAAGCAGTGGGTAATGCTTTATTACAAGCTAAACCAAATGCTCGTGTGATGTACATGACTGCTGAAAGTTTTGTTCAGGACTTTGTGAGTTCACTTCAACAAGGTAAAGTCGAAGAATTTAAAAAAAATTGCCGTTCACTGGACTTACTTTTAGTGGATGATATCCATTTACTTGCAGGTAAAGAAGCCAGCTTAGTTGAGTTTTTTTACACGTTTAATGCCTTATTAGATGAATCTAAACAAATTATTTTGACCTCAGATCGCTATCCTAAAGAGTTGACCGAGTTAGATCCTCGTTTGGTATCTCGCTTTTCATGGGGATTATCGGTAGGGGTAGAACCGCCTGATATTGAAACTCGAATTGAGATTTTACTTAAAAAAGCTGAAAGTAATGGTATCGATTTGCCTCGTAACTGTGCGCTCTTTATTGCACAGCAAGTTGTGGCAAACGTACGTGAACTTGAGGGTGCATTAAATAAAGTCGTCGCGATTTCTCGTTTTAAAGGGACACCAATCGACTTAGATGTGGTGCGAGAATCACTGAAAGATGTTCTTGCGATTCGTGCTCGTACTATTAGCACCGAAAATATTCAGCGTGTAGTCAGTGAATATTTTCGTATCCCATTGAAAGAGTTGGTTGGACCTAAACGAACTCGTATATATGCTCGACCACGTCAATTAGCAATGGGGCTTGCGAGAGAATTAACGGGCGACAGTTTTCCTGAAATTGGCATGGCATTTGGTGGTCGTGATCACAGTACAGTCATGCATGCCTGTGAAAAAGTGCAGAGTTTGTGTGCTGAAGATCCCATCTTTAATGAAGATTACAAAAATTTAATGCGCTTATTACAAAGCTAAATCTGTTTAAATTCTATTCTTGCAATGCGGCATATTCTGCCGCATAGTACATGATTAAAAGTGTTTTAGTCTGTCGTCGATATACTGTTTTTAGAGGAAATCCATCGTGCGTTTGAAGATCGCGAAAGAAAGCTTACTCAATGTTTTGTCTCATGTTGTAGGTGCTGTAGAACGTCGCCATACGTTAAATATTCTTTCAAACGTCAAAGTTCAGGTTACTCAAGATGCACTGACGATTACAGGTTCCGATCTTGAAGTTGAACTTGTTGCGAGTACAACGCTTTTAGAGGGAGCATGTTTACAAGCAGGTCAAACCACAGTACCCGCACGTAAATTGATGGATATCTGTAAATCTTTACCGACAGCAGCACTGATTGATTTACAAATCACAGAAGACCAGCGTTGTATTTTGAAATCTGGTAATAGCCGCTTTGTATTAGGAACATTATCTGCTGAGGATTACCCTTTATTAACGACTGAAAATAGTCAAGGGACTCAAGTTCAGGTCACTGAACGTGAACTAAAACGTTTATTTGAAAAAACCTCTTTTGCGATGGCTGTTCAGGATGTCCGTTTTTATCTTACAGGTACTTTACTTGAAATTGATGAAAATCAGCTTCGTGCAGTGACGACAGATGGACATCGTCTTGCTCTTTGTGAAACATTGGCCAGTTCAAATGCTTCGCAGTTAGTGCAAGCAATTGTGCCTCGTAAAGCGGTCGGTGAATTACAGCGTCTATTGAGTATCGAAGATAATCAACTCTCGCTGTTAATTGGTCGTGAGCTCCTGAATGTTACTTTGACAATTCCAAGCCGTGATAAAGAGCAGGGTGATATTACTGTTCGTATTACTACAAAATTAATTGATGGTAAATTCCCTGATTATCGACGTGTTATTCCTCGTGGCGGTGATAAAACAGTTACGATTGCACATGATATTTTCAAACAATCATTACAGCGAGTTGCTATCCTGAGTAATGAAAAATTACGTGGAGTATTTTTAAACTTCAATCCAGATTCACTGCAACTTCGTGCCAATAATCCAGAGCAAGATGAGGCAGTTGAAGATCTTGCGATTCAATACAATAATGCACCTATGGAAATGTCATTCAACGCACAATACATTTTGGATGTATTGAATGTGCTGGATGGTGATGATGTATTAATGACGATGACTGAGGCAAACCAATCTGTATTGGTTCAAGATCCAGCACATCAAGATCAAACCTATGTCGTCATGCCGATGCGTGTTTAATGTTGTTTTTGATTTAGTTTAATCTGGTCATGTTCATTACGCGTTTAAATATCCAGCGTGTGAGAAATTTAAAAGCGGTTGCACTCCAAGAGTTGCAACCGTTTAATGTTTTTTATGGACAAAATGGTTCAGGAAAAACGTCTATATTAGAAGCAATTCACTTATTGGCCACTGGTCGATCTTTTCGTACACATATTCCTAAACATTACATTCAAAATCAAATGCAGGATGCGATTGTATTTGCACAGTCTGCTACTGAAAAGATTGGTATGCAAAAGCTCATTACAGGTGAGCAAAATATTAAAGTGAATGGGGATAGTATTGCCACGCAAGGACAGCTAGCCAAAATTTTACCATTACAGCTTATTGACCCTCTGAGTACAGATATTATTGATCACGGAGCTAAACCAAGACGACAATTGCTAGATTGGTTAATGTTTCACGTGGAACCAGATTTTTATTATGCATGGCAATTTTATTCTAGAGCTTTAAAACAACGAAACAGCTTATTAAAATCAAAACGTAATCTGACGCTGCAAGATTTAGAAGCATGGAACAAAATGCTTAGTGAGTACGGTGAAATATTACATTTACAACGTCAGTCCATTGTTGAACAGTGGCAGATATTTTTTCAGCAAGATCTTAAAACACTATTACCAGATATCGAGATCCATATGGAGTATGCAGCAGGCTTTCATGTGGAACATGGCTTGGCTGAAGACTTGATTTTGTATCATCAAAAAGACTGCGAAAGACGCTATACAGAATATGGTCCACACCGTGCAGATTTAAAGTTAAAAACCCCAACAGGAGATGCAGATGCCGTACTGTCACGGGGGCAAAAAAAATTATTAATCATGGCTTTAAAATTGTCACAGATCGCAATGTTGCATGCGTCTAATAAGGAAACTGTGGTATTATTAGATGATGTGACAGCAGAATTAGATATAACCGCACAACAACGTTTAATTGAGCGATTGAGCCAACTTGGTAGTCAAGTTTTCATTACCACTTTAGACCATGAATCTGTACAAAAGCATTTACATGATTTGTCTATTTCCTATCAATTATTCAATGTTGAAAACGGTTCTGTTCAAGTTGTTGTGCAATAATTTTTTGAAGTTTTCTCCATCTTTGGATAGACCTTTTTTTCACTAGGGAGTAACCATGAGTTCAGAAGATCAAGCTGCTTCTCAAACAGAACAAACCATTGAAAAGGCTTATGATTCCTCTAGCATCAAGGTATTACGTGGTTTAGACGCAGTACGTAAGCGTCCAGGCATGTATATTGGTGATACGGATGATGGTACTGGTTTACACCATATGGTGTTTGAAGTGGTGGACAACTCGATTGATGAAGCCCTTGCTGGTCACTGTGATGAAATTCTGGTTACCATTCACGAAGACGAATCTGTTTCTGTCGCAGATAACGGTCGTGGTATTCCCACAGATATTCACCCTGAAGAAGGTGTATCTGCTGCTGAAGTCATCTTAACGATTCTTCATGCGGGTGGTAAGTTTGATGACAACAGCTATAAGGTTTCTGGTGGCTTACACGGTGTAGGTGTTTCAGTTGTAAACGCTTTGTCTAGTAAACTGGAACTCACAATTCATCGTGCTGGTAAAATTCATGAACAAGAATACCGCCATGGTGACCCTCAATACCCTTTAAAGGTGGTGGGCGATACAGATCGTTCAGGTACTCGTGTACGTTTTTATCCAAGTGCTGAAACATTCAGTCAGACCATTTTCAATGTCGATATTTTAGCTCGTCGTTTACGTGAACTGTCATTTCTAAATGCGGGCGTCCGAATTGTTCTACGTGACGAACGTGTTGGTTTAGAACATGTATTTGATTATGAGGGTGGTTTATCAGAATTCGTTAAATACATTAACGAAGGAAAAACGCATCTTAACGATATTTTTCACTTTACCACGCAAGCTGATAATGGCATTGGTGTTGAAGTTGCATTGCAATGGAATGATACGTACCAAGAAAACGTACGTTGCTTTACCAATAACATTCCTCAAAAAGATGGTGGTACTCACTTAGCTGGTTTCCGAGCTGCTTTAACTCGTGGCCTTAATAACTACATGGAAAACGAAAACTTACTCAAAAAAGAGAAGGTTGCAGTTTCTGGTGATGATGCACGTGAAGGTTTAACAGCAATTGTTTCAGTGAAGGTTCCTGATCCAAAATTCTCTTCTCAAACCAAAGAAAAATTGGTATCGAGTGAAGTAAAACCTGCTGTTGAACAAGCAATGAATAAAGCTTTTTCAGAGTATCTTCTTGAAAATCCAGCTGCAGCTAAATCAATTGCGGGTAAAATTATTGATGCCGCACGTGCACGCGATGCGGCGCGTAAAGCACGTGAAATGACTCGCCGTAAGAGTGCGCTTGATATAGCAGGTCTTCCAGGTAAATTGGCGGACTGCCAAGAAAAAGATCCAGCTTTATCTGAACTATATCTTGTCGAGGGTGATTCAGCAGGTGGTTCAGCGAAACAAGGTCGTAACCGTAAAATGCAAGCGATTTTACCGCTCAAAGGTAAAATCTTAAACGTGGAACGTGCTCGTTTTGACAAGATGATTTCTTCTGCTGAAGTCGGAACACTGATTACAGCATTAGGTTGTGGTATCGGTCGTGAAGAATATAATCCAGACAAATTACGTTACCACAAAATTATTATTATGACCGATGCGGACGTGGATGGTTCACATATTCGTACGCTGTTATTAACGTTCTTCTTCCGTCAAATGCCGGAATTAGTGGAACGTGGTCATATTTATATTGCTCAGCCACCACTTTATAAATTAAAGAAAGGTAAGCAAGAGCAGTATATTAAAGATAATGATGCGCTTGAAACATATTTAATTTCGAATGCAATTGATGAGTTGGCATTACATATCAGTGCTGACGCACCTGCGATTCGTGGTGAAGCGCTTGCAAAAGTCATTGCTGATTATCAGACATCACAAAAAAGCTTACAGCGATTAACGATTCGTTATCCTGCAACTTTGTTAGATGCTTTACTTGGTTTAGATGCATTTAAATTAGATCAAAATCAAGATGAAGCTTATGTGACGTCTTGGGCTGAGCAATTGCGTCAAGCAATTGAAACACAACAGCCAAGCTTAAGACCTGAATTCACGCTCGAAGCATTCGAAAAAGAACTCGCAGATGGTTCACGTGAAACACATTATTGGCCACGTTTAACAGTGTATGTACACAACCTTCCTCATCACTATTTATTAGATGCTGGTTTGTTGGGTTCAGGTGAATATAAACGTTTACTTCAAAACTCAAAGAGTTGGTTTACGTTACTTGAAGACGGGGCTTATTTGCAAAAAGGTGAGCGTAAAGTCAATGTTGCTAACTTCCATCAAGTATGGCAACAAGTATTGGCAGATTCACGCCGTGGCATGATGATCCAACGCTATAAAGGCTTGGGCGAGATGAATGCAGAGCAGCTTTGGGAAACCACGATGGATCCTGAAAATCGTAATATGCTTCAAGTGACGATTGATGATGCAATTGAAGCAGATCGCATGTTCTCTTGCCTCATGGGTGATGATGTTGAACCACGTCGTGCATTTATTGAAGAGAATGCATTGAATGCAGATATTGATGCTTAATGCTATAAGTTAAAAAAAGCACTCTTAGGAGTGCTTTTTTTGTATCAATCTAAAATCTTAAGTCATTTTTTTGGAATTAATTTCAATAAAATGATGTGCTTGAAGTCACATATTTTATTTATTATATGAAATATAAAGATAATTAAATAAGCATTTACGAAATTAATAAATAATTAAAACTATAAAATTCAATAATTTATAATTAGATAATAAAAAATAGAGCAATAGCTCTATTTTTTTAAATAGAGAGTGATTAAAATTTTTGTCATGGAAAAGAATCCATTTAAATGCTTAAAAGGAACTAAGAATGAAAAAAACAACTCTGGCTTTATTGGCGGCTTCAACCATGGGTATGGTTTCAACTGCTCAAGCAAAGGTTGATGTGTGTGTATTTGATTTACTCGGTAAGTCTGGTGAATCGTTTCAAATGGCTCAAGAATGGGCATTGGCAGCAAAGGGCTGGGGTGCAGATATCAATCTGATTCCACGTCAAGATGAGGCTGTAGCCGATAATGATTTTAAAGCAGGTAAGTGTGATGCTGTTTTCTTAACAGCGATGCGTGCTCGTCAATATAACAAGTTTGTGGGTTCGATTGACTCTTTAGGTGGCGCACCATCAAATGCAATTGCACAACGTGCGATTACTTTTGCTTTAGACAAACGTAATGCTGCAAAGATGGTCACAAATCTCGGTGGGAAAAAATATGAAGTGGCTGGTATTGCACCACTAGGGGCAGCATATATTTTCGTGCGTGATAAAAAAATTGATTCAATCGAAAAAGCTGCAGGTAAGAAATTCGCAGTATTAAGCTATGACCCCGCACAAAAAATTATGGTGCAACGTGTCGGTGCTCAAGCAGTCGGATCTGATGTTTCAAACTTTGTTGCGAAGTTCAATAATGGTCAGGTGGATATGGTGGGTGCACCAGCATATGCCTATAAGCCTCTTGAAATTTATAAAGGTTTAGGTAGTACAGGGGCAATGTTTGATTTCCCTGTGGTACACATTACAGCAAACTTTGTGATGAAGCCTGAAAAATTCCCTGAAGGGTTTGGTCAAAAATCACGTGATTGGTTTGTTAAAAACTTGCCGAAAAGCTACGCAATGATCAAGCGTTTAGAGGGTGAAATTCCTGCTAAGTACAAAATGCAATTCTCAGCTGAAGAAAAGCTGAAATATCAAAAACTACTTCGTGATGGTCGTATGGATCTCACTAAACAAGGTATTTATGACAAAGAGATGATGTCTGTTCTTAAGAAAGCACGTTGCTCTGTCGATAAATCCAACTTCGAATGTTCACTTGGTGGTGAATAATTCTGATTTCTAAAGAAAAAATCCTAGACCTGGTCTAGGATTTTTTTTATTCATTTTATGTCATTTTCGCCAATGCACATTTATAAGAAAAAAGTATGCTTTAATCACAATAAGTAGTATTTAAATGATCTGTATCTAAAAACCATATACATACAGCATCTCAGGATCAGTATCTACACAATTGGATCGTGTAATCTCATTTTAGTTCAACACACTGACACTGAAGTTTAAGGTGTTCGATATGGGATATTCGAGACTATAAGAAAGAAGGAATAGGAAACAATAAAATGAATTTAACCAAAACATTATTATTATCAGCAGGTTTAATGACTGCTGCAACGGCTTCACAAGCAAAGCAAGTCGTCTGCGTGTTTGATCTCGTCGGGAAAAACGGCGATGTCTATGCGTTAATGAAAGATTATCAACTTGCTGCTAAGCAGTGGGGAGCTGATATTGAGCTTAAAGTCGGACAAAATGAAGGCGTAATTGCTGAAGATTTCAAAGCAGGTAAATGTGACGGTGTAAGTATCACAGGGATGCGTGGTCGTCAGTTTAATAATTTCACTGGCTCTTTAGATGCCATTGGTGCGATTACTAATCTCAATTTAGCTGTCAAAGTTATGCAAGGTTTAGCAAGTCCAACCTTTGCAAAGCATATGAAAAATGGCAACTATGAAGTTGCAGGTGTGATTCCTGTTGGCGATGCTTATTTAATGGTGCGTGATCGTAGTATTAATACGGTTGCTAAAGCTGCGGGTAAAAAGATCGCCGTACTTGATTATGATCAGGCACAAAAAATTATGGTACAGCAAATTGGTGCGCAAGCAGTGAGTTCTGATGTCACTAATTTTGGTAGTAAATTCAATAATGGCCAAGTTGATATTATTGGTGCACCAGCAGCGGTATTCCGTCCTTTAGAACTTCATAAAGGGCTAGGAACGAAAGGTGCAATTGTGAATTATCCAATTCTTCAAGTGACCGGTAATATCATCATTCGTCATGATAAATTCCCTGAAGGTTTCGGACAGAAATCGCGTGATTGGGTGAAAACACAATTACCACGTGCGAATCAAATTTTAGGCAAAATGAAAGCGGATATTCCGGCTAAATATTGGATGAATGTTCCAGCTGGAGATAAACCTGGTTATCAAAAATTAATGCGTGAATCTCGTATTGCACTTACTAAACAAGGTGTTTACAACAAACAAATGATGAAACTACTTTGGCAGTTCCGTTGTAAGAATGAACCGACAAACTTCGAATGTAGCTTGCAGGATGAGAACTACAAATAAGTTCATAGGACGTTACATTTAAATCCGATAAATTTACTCTGAATAAACTTTAAAGTTCGAGTTATGACCATATATTGAGTATGTTATACTTGATATATGGTCTTTTAATTTCAAAGCCTATTTAATTTTTTGAGGAATCCATCATGACTGCCCAAGCACTTGAGCTGACTGACAATGCTGCGAATAAAGTTCGTCAACTTCGTGAGAGCGAAGGAAATCAAGATTTGATGTTACGTGTATATGTGACAGGTGGTGGTTGCTCTGGTTTTTCTTACGGATTCAATTTTGCTGAATCTCAAAATGAAGACGATGCTGAATTTGTGAATGGTGATGTGAAGATGCTTGTTGACTCACTGAGTTATCAATATCTCGTTGGTTCAGTTGTTGATTATGTCGAAGGTTTGGAAGGATCTCGCTTTATCGTGCAAAATCCTAATGCGACAACGACATGTGGTTGTGGATCTTCATTCTCAATTTAATATGCAGCAAAAAAAGCCCGCTAAGCGGGCTTTTTTTATGATAATTTTTGCTGTTCTTTCAGAATTAAATCAGTCAGCTCATGATAATTTTGAACTGGAATCCAATGATTCGCCTCTAAATGAATTTCCGTATATGGACCTTCAACATAATTTTGATTGAACTGAACACCTTTCGCATCAATTGCAACGTCATCTTTGCCCCAAATAAATAAAGTGGGAACTTTGACTTTATTGAATAGCGTTTTATTAGAGCTAAAAGGTAAACCTCGATACCAGTTGAGTGATGGGCTGAGCCGTTTTTCTATGATCATTTCTTGTTTAAAGTTATTTAATTGTTCAACTGTCATCCCAGAATTTTTTAATAAAGCCTCGCCAATTTGAGGTGTTTTATTAAAGAGCAACTCAGGTATCCATGGAAGCTGAAATAGTCCCATATAATAGGATTTAAAAAGTTGTGTACTGCTGTAAAAAGCCCGCATAAATGCTGCTTTGTGAGGGACGGAGATCGCGGTCAAATGTTTAATTTTATTAGGATAACGTAGAGCAACTTCCCAAGCAACGACTGCGCCCCAGTCGTGTCCTACGATATATGAAGGCTCTCCAATTAAGTCGAGTAGAACATTTACATCATCTGCTAAATGTTGAATGGCATAATCTGCGCGTTTTTTCGGTTGAGCCCTTAAGCTATATCCACGTTGGTTTAACGCATAGGTGCGAAAACCATGTTGGTTTAGTATTTCGGCACTATGCTGCCAAATTTTTGATGTTTCAGGAAAACCATGTAATAGCACAATTGGACTGCCATCGATTGGACCGCTGTCTATTACATCAAAAATAAGATTACCTTTTTGAAACTCAGTGATTCGTTGTTGTTTTTCCATAATCAATACCCTCTTTCCTTTACATATCTTTATCAAATTTGGATGATAGAACTAGGGCTGAACGGGTCAGTTCTAGGTGAAAGAAGGTCGTTCATTGTCTGACAATATTATGGGTTGATTAAACGGTGTATTTGTATTGGGATTTGTTTTTGTAAGAACGTTAAGCAAAGTCTCAAAGCTAAGGTCCGATAGCTTAAGCTCGGAGTAACCAAGTGGACATCTTCAGGGATTAGAGACCATTCAGGTAAAATATGAATTAACGTTGAGTTGACTAATTGATGGGCCACTTGGATTTCTGCAACGGCGGCAATACCTAAATGTGCTTCTACAGCAGCAAGTGCATGTTCGGATGGTGTCACCATCAAATGGGTATAAATTTTAAATTTTTTTATCGTACCGTTTTTGAAAAGTGTGATTTTGGACAGCTCGCGGTTATGCGAGATAAAATGATGATCACACAGTTGCTCTGGGTGTTCAGGAATGCCACAATGCATTTGATAGGTCGGACTGGCACATAAAATTCTTCGAACTTGTCCAACCTTTTGAGCATGGAGTGTAGAGTCTGCTAAATCACCAAGTCTGATGGCTAAGTCATATCCTCCAGAAATTAAATCAACTTTGCTGTCATTCAAATCAATTTCAATATCAATGTGTGGGTATTCAATTAAAAATTGAGAGATTAAAGGCAATACCACCAATTTTCCAAAAGTTCCCGAAGCAGCTATTCGAATTCGACCTTTGGGTTGTATTTCTAATTGTGTGAGATCGTTCGTCAGCGATTCAATTTGATGAAATAGGGGGGAGATTTCTTTTAAGAAAATCTTACCAGCATCAGTTACTGAGCTTGAATTAGTATTTCGATTTAATAATCTAATATTTAAGGATTTTTCAAGTCTTGAAAGTCGATTGGATAACGTGGATTTAGCAATATCATAACGTCTTGCTGCCGCGGATAAACTTCCAGCATCTGCAATCAGTACGAACCAATATAGGTCATCGATTGAGTAGGGTAAGCTGTTCATAAAATCGAACACCACCTTTCATTTTTATTGTCTATTCACATCATTATAGAACCGCTAAGTTAAGTCAATCGATCAGATGTAGCAAATGATCTGATTTAGCAAATTGAGGACATAGCAATGACAATGAATTGTGATTTAGAAACCGGTACTTGTTCAGTAGCCGAATTGGAAAAAGGCCAAAATGCAGTGGTCAATGTAGCATCTGACCTCAGCCTGATTTATGTGGGTGACCCAATGTGCTCATGGTGTTGGGGAAGTTCAAATGTCATTAAACAAGCGCGTGAATATGCAATCCAGCATGGTGTTGGCTTTCAAGTGATTAGCGGTGGTTTAAGACCTGGTGGAGGTGATGCTTGGACCGATACTTTCAAGAATTTTTTACGCACCGAATGGAAAAATATTCAGAGACTGACTAAACAACCTTTCACTGAAAAATTGTTAGAAAGAGCACATTTTAACTATGATACCGAGCCTTCAGCACGTGCTGTTTACGTTGCTCGACAACTTTGGCAAGACCATGATCATCACGATGAAAAACTTTTGGCATTTTTTTCAGCAATCCAATATAAATTTTATGTGGATGGTGAAGATCCGAACGAGCTTGAATATTATCGAAGTATATGTGAAACGTTTGAGCTGGATTTCGACGTATTCTCAAATTTGTTTGAGTTACCTGAGACCCAAACAGCGACCTATGAAGAGTTCAAGCTTAACCGAAGTTGGGGCATAAAAGGGTTCCCAAGTTTTGTGATACGTCATGGAGACAATATCAAAATCATAGGCTCTGGTCATGTGGCATTGGAAAAATTAACACAAGCTATTGATGACTTAATCAAAGATGCGCGTATATAAGGAAAAGTTGAATGGCAATTATTCTACAAATTGATTTTCCCTATGATGGACCTTGGGGTCATGAAATGTTTGAAAGTTTCAAAACACTCGCGGATTCAATAGCAAATGAGAAAGGCTTGATTTGGAAAATTTGGACTGAAAATGAAGTATCCAAAGAAGCAGGTGGAATTTACTTATTTGAAAGCCAAGCAGATGCAGAGGACTATCTAAATATGCATCTTCAGCGTTTAAGGGAAAATGGCTTTACTGAATGTAGACATCGGATCTTTGCTGTTAACTCGGCACTTTCAAAATTGAATTTTGCACCTGTTTAAGTTAATCGATGTATCAACTCAGGATAGTGGATACATCGATTCTTCATTTAAACCGCAGTGATCGTTCCTAAAACTCGATCTCCTTGAGCTCCTGTCACTTCAGGTAAATTACCAGCAAGTTGGTTTACAAATCGCATAGCCAACCACGCAAAAGCGGTCGCCTCCACCCAAGTCGGTGCTAATCCCAAATCTGCTGTGGTTTGAACACTCCACTCATGTTTACGTAAACGCCAACGTAATTGTTCTAATAATTGTGAGTTGTATGCACCACCCCCACAGACATAAACTTCACCTGTGTCCATAGGGGAGCGATAAATGGCTTTCTTAATGGCACGTGTCGTGAGTTTCATCAGCGTTGCTTGAATATTTTCAGGCGTATCTTCAAGTTCATCGTATTCAACATCGCTACGCCAATCCGCAATTTGTTCATCCAACCATTCCAAATTAAAGTCTTCACGACCAGTACTTTTTGGCGGTTCTTTGGAGAAAAAGTCATGTGATTGCAAACGATCAAGCAAAGCACGAATAGGCGTACCATAAGCAGCCCAATTGCCATTTTCATCATAAGGCTGCCCTGTGTAACGTTCACACCAAGCATCCATCAAAATATTGGCTGGTCCAGTATCAAAACCATATACGCCTTTAGGATCACCCGCAGGTAACATACTGACATTGGCAATTCCACCGAGATTTAAGATCACACGGTGTATCGTCGGATGCTGAAATAAGGCTTGATGGAATGCTGGCACTAGAGGTGCACCTTGACCACCAGCAGCCATATCACGGCGTCTAAAATCTGATACCACAGGAATTTGAGTGATTTCAGTAATAATGTTGGGATCACCAATTTGAAGGGTAAATCCATGTTCGGGACGATGACGAATCGTTTGACCATGAGATCCAATAGCTTTTATTTGAGTTCTATCGAGACTATTTTCTTGTATAAGTTGATTGATTCCATGACCGATCATCTGTGCTAAAGCGACATCAGCTTTACCCATGCGGTCAATTTCATTATCGTCTGGCAAAGTAAGTGCCATCAGTTCATCACGTAAATCTGGATCAAAGGCTAATGTCAGCGTTGCATGGATCTGTAATGGATCAAAAGAAGCGGCTACAAAATCGACGCCGTCCATACTCGTGCCAGTCATTACACCAATGTAGATTGTGGTCATGATTATTCTTAAGCCTGCATTGTGCTGAAAAAGTGTTAGTATATCGCACAAATTGAACAACAGATGTATTTGGGTTTTGTGATGTCAAATTTCCTGCCTGCTGAAGAACAACTTGCCCTCATTCAACGAGGCACACATGAAATTATTTCAGAAGAAGATCTTCTGAAGAAATTAAAATTGAATCGTCCTTTGAAAATTAAGGCGGGTTTTGATCCTACAGCACCAGACTTACACTTAGGTCATACGGTATTAATTAACAAGCTTAAAGTGTTCCAAGACTTAGGTCATGAAGTATTCTTCTTGATTGGTGATTACACTGCGATGATTGGTGACCCAACAGGTAAAAGTGCAACTCGTCCACCATTGTCACGTGAGCAAGTCTTAGAAAACGCGAAAACCTATCAGGAACAAGTGTTCAAAATTCTTGATCCAAATAAAACTAAGGTGGTGTTTAACTCAGAATGGTTTGCTCAAAAAACTGCTGCTGATCTGATTCAATTGGCTTCACAGCAAACGGTTGCACGTATGCTTGAACGTGATGACTTTACTAAACGCTATAACAACCAACAGCCGATTGCGATTCACGAGTTTTTATATCCATTGGTGCAAGGCTATGACTCTATCGCGCTCGAGGCAGATGTTGAGTTAGGTGGTACTGATCAGACCTTTAACTTACTGATGGGGCGCACTTTACAAGGTCGTTATAATCAAGAGCCACAAGTGTGTATCACTGTACCAATTCTTGAAGGTTTAGATGGCGTCAACAAAATGTCTAAATCTTTAGGTAACTACATTGGTGTATTTGATGCACCTGGTGCGATGTACCAAAAAGTACTTTCAATGCCAGACAGCTTAATTGAGCGATATTTCGAACTGCTGAGCTTCAAGTCAATGGAAGAGATCGAAGGCTTATTGAAAGAAATGGCCGAAGGTCGTAACCCTCAAGAAATTAAACGTATCTTAGCGCTCGAGTTAGTGGAGCGTTTCCATGGAAGCGAAGCTGCTGCGAATGCACATAAAGGTGCAGGGAATATCATCACAGAAGGTGAGCTTCCTGAAGGAACGCCAGAAGTGACGATTTCACGTGGTGAATTCGGTGGTGAAATGTTTATTGCTTCTATTGTTCGTGCAGCGGGCTTAACCAAAAATGCAGCGCAAGCCAAAGATGCTGTTTCACGTGGAGCCGTTAAAGTCGATTGGGAGGTGGTGGATGCATCATTCTCAATTAACGAAAATAAAACAGTGATTGTTCAAGCAGGTAAAAAGGCCATTGCTAAAGTAACTTTTACTGACTAAATCATAAAGTTTTGAATGATTCAAAAGCCATCCTAAGTGATGGCTTTTTTATGTCAAGAATGAAATGAAGATGAAAGATGGATTAATTTTTGGTTGTTCTGGTTGAAATCCATTAAAATGCGCCATCCAATACTTATTTGTTTGAATATCTATGATTCAGTTAGACCAACTTACCATTCGCCGCGGCGGTCGCATTTTATTTGAAAAAGCGTCTATGCAACTTCACCCTGGTTGGAAGATTGGTTTAACAGGTGTCAATGGTGCAGGAAAATCGACGTTGTTTTCAGCATTACTTGGAGGCATGGAATCAGATGGTGGCTCATTAACACGACCATCGGTTTGGACAGTGGCGCATATGGCGCAAGAGATTAAAGCGCTGGATATGAAAGCGATTGATTTCGTTCTATCCGGTGATGAAGAGTATTGGGATATCCAACACAAACTTGAGCATCCTGAGGGATTATCTGATCAAGATTTGGCAAATCTATATGGTCGTTTTGATGAAATTAGTGGCTACTCAGCGCCGTCTAAAGCATCACAACTGATGGCTGGGCTAGGCTTCTTTGAACATCAGTCAGAACTTAGTGTAAAAAGTTTCTCTGGTGGATGGCGTATGCGTTTAAATCTTGCACGTACTTTGATGAGTCGTTCAGATTTACTCTTACTTGATGAACCGACGAACCATTTAGATTTAGACGCTATTTTATGGTTAGAAGATTGGTTAAAAGCATATGAAGGCACATTGGTACTGATTTCGCATGACCGTGATTTCTTGGATGCCATTACCGACCATATTTTGCATATCGAAAACCAAGAATTAACGCTTTATACCGGCAACTATTCAACATTTGAACGTACCCGAAGTGAACGTTTAGCTCAGCAACAACAAGCCTATGAGAAACAGCTCGAGCTACGTGCACATCTGCAAAAATATATTGATCGTTTTAAAGCTAAGGCAACCAAAGCGAAACAGGCACAAAGTCGTATTAAACAGCTCGAACGAATGCAAGAACTTTCTGCTGCGCATGTCGATACGCCTTTTACCTTTAGCTTCCGTGAACCCACCAAAATGAGTTCCCCGTTGTTACAACTGGATAGTGCTGATATTGGTTATGGTGACAAACTGATTGTGACCAATGTGAAGCTACAAATCACGCCAACCAGCCGTATCGGTTTACTGGGAATGAATGGTGCAGGTAAGTCCACATTAATTAAATCATTGGTGGGTGATTTACCTTTAATTCAAGGTCAACGCAAAGCATCCGAATTACTTAATATTGGTTATTTCGCCCAACATCAAATGGATGCATTAGATGGTAATGCGAGTCCAATGTTGCAGTTATCTCGTATTGCAGATAAAAAGATTAGTGAAGCGACTTTACGCGCCTTCTTAGGGAGTTTTGGTTTCTCTGGTGAGCGTATGGATACGCCGTGTGAAAGCTTCTCTGGGGGTGAGCGTGCACGTTTAGCATTGGCTTTGATTGTCTGGCAGCGTCCAAATGTTTTAATTTTAGATGAACCGACCAACCATTTAGACTTGGATATGCGTCACGCATTAACTATGGCACTACAAGATTTTGAAGGGGCAGTGGTACTGGTGTCACATGAACGTCAATTGATTGCAAGTGTCTGTGATGAATTACTCCTAGTGCATAACGGTAAATGTCGTGAGTTTGAAGGTGATCTGGTCGCTTATGCAGACTGGTTACGTCAAGCACGTGCAGAGTTGATGAAGCAAGGGCAGCAAGCACCTGAGCCAGTGAAATCTCAAGTGATCGATAAGCCTGTAGTTTCTAAAGTAGATAAAGAAGCACAGCGTAAGGAAGCTGCGCGTCGCCGTGAAATGAGCCGCCCAATTCGTAAAAATATCGAAAAATTGGAAGCTGAGATTGCAAAGATGCAACCACGTTTAGTTCAAATTGAGGATGCTTTAGGGGATGCATCACTTTATGATGCATCTCGGAAAGATGATCTTTTAAAATTGATGAATGAACAAACTGAGCTTAAAGGAAAATTAGCACAAGCAGAAGAAAAAATGCTTGAACTGATGATGGAACTTGAAGAGTTAGAAAGTTCATTCGAAGATTAATGAATAATTTCTAAATAAAAAAAGCCCAATGAAAATTGGGCTTTTTTTATAAAATATTGAGTTATATAATTTTATTTATGTGATTAAATATTGAAAATATTAATAATTTTTTGAGTTTTATAATGGGTGACATAATTCAATTTAAAAAGAAAAGAATTACTAAAGGTTTAATAATTTCAGGAATGGGTGGTGTTTCGAATGAAAATGGACTTGTTGCTAAAGATTTAACACATGCAGATTTAATGTTTTATGGGCTTTATTGGGATAATATAATAGTCACACAAACTCCAATGTTTCATTTTACTAATGATGTAATTGAAGAGTTTAGAAGTAATGATGTCATTGAGTTTTATTCTAATGCACCCCCACAGTCAATGCATTCATCAGAAATGCAAAGAATGGCATTAGAATCATTATTAGCATGTCAAAGTGTAAGAAGACAAAATAAAGATGCAGATTGGATAATTTATAATAATGTTGCTGAGGGATTTAATAGTATTGAATCTGAAAGTTTAATTGAACAGGATTCTATTCGAGTTGAAATTTCAAAATGTTTACCTTATCCAAGTACGTATGTTCCGATTGATACATTAAGAAAATTTAGAGAAGATTATTTGGATGAATTAGATAGATTACATTTTGCTAAATATAAATTATTTGAAAAGATTAGTTCTCATGAGAATTTAGCACGTAGAGATTTAGCAAAATGTTATGAGCTGGAAGAATTTGAAAGAGCGATTCGAGATTATGAGCACGCCTTTTCATGTAGGTTTAGATATTACTCTATGAAATCTTTAATTAGTGATATTCGGCATAATAAGTCAGAACTTTTAGAAGTTGGTTTAGCTGCAGGTGATTTAGTTCTTGGTGGATTTAATCTTTCAGGAACATATAATTTTGGAAAAACATTTTTTAATTTATTTAGTTCTAAACAAAAAATTCATGAAGCAAAGCAGAATTCCCCTGAATTTCAATTCATATCCTCAGCAATAAGTAATGGAATAATTCTGCAAAAGTTTAATAACCAAAATTAAAAAACCGCGCTTTCGCGCGGTCTTTTATTTAAAGTGACAAATTATTTTTTGTCATCTTTAACTTCAGTGAACTCAGCATCTACAACACCGTCGTCCGCTTTTTGTTGTTGACCAGCAGCATCACCTTGGAATGCATTTGGATCAAAACCTTGCGCACCACCTTGAGCACCCTGCGCAGCTTCATAAGCACGTTGAGTGATCGGCATGATGATGTTTTGAAGTGCTTCAGTTTTCGCTTTGATCGCGTCAACATCATTTTCTTTTGTTGCAGCTTCAAGTTCTGAAACAGCAGTTTCAACCGCAGTTTTTTCATCAGCAGTCACTTGTTCACCAAGGTCTTTTACTGCTTTTTGAGCAGAAGAAACTAATGCATCAGCTTCGTTACGTGCTTTAGCAAGTTCTTCAAACTTACGATCTTCTTCAGCATTCGCTTCAGCATCTTTGATCATCGCTTCAATTTCAGCATCGCTCAAACCTGAGTTTGCTTTAATTTGAATTGATTGCTCTTTACCAGTGCTCTTATCTTTAGCAGATACTTTCAAGATACCATCAGCGTTGATGTCGAACGATACTTCAATTTGCGGCACGCCACGTGGAGCAGGTGGGATATCGCCCAATTGGAAGTTACCCAACAATTTGTTTTGTTGAGCCATTTTACGTTCACCTTGGTAAACCGAAATGTCTACTGCAGGCTGGTTATCAGCAGCTGTAGAGAACACTTGTGATTTTTTTGCAGGGATTGTTGTGTTTTTCTCGATGATTGGAGTTAACACGCCACCCATTGTTTCAATACCAAGTGTCAACGGTGTTACGTCAAGTAATAGAACGTCGTTCTTATCACCTGAAAGTACAGCACCTTGGATCGCAGCACCCATTGCCACAGCTTCGTCAGGGTTCACGTCTTTACGTGGCTCTTTACCGAAGAACTCTTGTACTTTTTGTTGTACAAGTGGCATACGAGACTGACCACCAACCAAGATCACGTCAGAGATATCAGAAGTTGATAGACCTGCATCTTTAAGTGCAATCTTACATGGCTCGATTGTACGAGCAACTAAGTCAGCAACAAGACCTTCTAATTTCGCACGTGTTACGTTGATCACTAAGTGTTTAGGACCAGTCGCATCAGCCGTGATATATGGAAGGTTAATTTCAGTTGCATTAGAAGAAGACAATTCAATCTTCGCTTTCTCAGCAGCTTCTTTTAAACGTTGAAGTGCAAGAGGATCGTTCTTCAAGTTTACGTTTTGTTCTTTCTTGAACTCTTCAACCAAGAAGTCGATTAACGCGTTATCAAAGTCTTCACCACCAAGGAATGTGTCACCATTAGTAGACAACACTTCGATTTGTTGGTCGCCATCAAGGTCAGCGATTTCAATGATTGATACGTCGAAAGTACCACCACCTAAGTCGTAAACCGCGATTTTACGGTCGCCTTCTTTCTTGTCCATACCGAACGCAAGCGCTGCAGCTGTTGGTTCGTTGATGATACGTTTAACATCTAAACCAGCAATTTTACCAGCATCTTTCGTTGCTTGACGTTGAGCATCGTTGAAGTATGCAGGAACAGTAACTACCGCTTCAGTAACTGTTTCACCTAAGTAATCTTCCGCAGTTTTCTTCATTTTCTTAAGAACTTCTGCAGAGATTTGTTGTGGTGCTAGTTTCTTGTCGTTTACATCAACCCAAGCATCGCCATTGTCAGCTTTGATGATTTTGTAAGGTACAAGACCAATATCTTTTTGAACTGCTTGATCTTCGTAACGACGACCGATCAAACGTTTGATCGCAAATAATGTATTTTTCGGGTTTGTTACCGCTTGACGTTTAGCTGATTGACCAACAAGGATCTCGCCATCTTTATACGCAATAATAGACGGAGTTGTACGAGCGCCTTCAGCGTTGTCGATTACTTTAACTTTATCGCCTTCAAGTACTGCAACACATGAGTTTGTAGTACCTAAGTCAATACCAATAATTTTAGCCATTGATGTGTTCCTCGAAAATTTTGTTGTGATCTTTCACTTGTTATCCGATATGAGAGCCATTCATTATTTTTCAAGTTAAAAACTTAAAAAATTTTTACAAACTCCCGTATTTCTTGACTTATTGGCCTACCATGACCATTGCAGGACGAAGTAAACGGCCAGAAAGGGTGTAACCTTTTTGAAGTACCGTACCAATCTCACCCGCTTTTGCATCTGGAGCAATACCTACTGCTTGATGCAAATCAGCATTAAAACCATTTTCAGTGTCAACTGCCACAACACCAAATTTTTCTAATGTTGCTAATAATGACTTCAGTGTGAGTTCTACACCTTCTGATAAAGGAGTTTTTTCATCACCTGCAGCAGCAATTGCACGTTCAAGGTTGTCAACTGAATCCAATAATTCTTTTGCAAATTTCTCTAAAGCAAATTTTTTCGCAGTATCCGCTTCACGCTCTAAACGTTCTTTGGTTTTTTCTGCTTCATACTTCGCATTTGCAGCAACTGCTTTTTCATATTTTAAGTTTTCAGTCAGCGTTGCGATTTGCGCTTGAAGGTCTTCTACAGAAACTTCAACTTCAGCTTGTTGATTTTCAACTTGCTGTTCAGTTTGTTCCGTTTGAACGTCCTGAGTTTGTTCGTTTTGCTCATTTGCCATGGAAGATCTCCGCTTAAATGGGTTTTTAAACATGTACAGTCCTTTGGCATCAGTGTTAACTGCGTTAATCTGAACTGCCATGCGTGTGTAATTCATCAATACAAAGGTAATGTGGGCGACTATAAATAATTCAAGCTTAAACGATGTTTATTTCTACTAAATTCATCTTTACAACAAGGAATGAAAATTTTTCGATCCATTTAAAGAAATCTAAAGTCTAGAATAAGAAGAGGAGATGAGCTGAAGAAAGATTATAAAAATATGATTTAGTGTATATTTTATATATAAAAAATATAGATTCAGATAAAACAAGTCTTTCCTTTTAAAGAATCAAAACTGTATTATCTTTAACCAGATACTAACGCTGTAGTTTCTATTTATTTTGTTTTTGCTTTTTAATAGCTCATCCAACCTCCTTGGATGAGTTTTTTTTTGCTTGTCGAGATCTGAGTAACAATGTTAAGCAACCGATATACCGTGTAGCCACACTGTGATTCAGTCACCTTCAAAAAGGGTTTATATCGCACCACATATTCACTAAAAAATAAATTAAATAAATGGCTTAGGACATATATTCAACTATAAAAGTTGAATTGCATTTTCTTTACACTTTTTTCATAAGTTCAACCTGAAGTCATCGAAACTTGAACCAAGAACTGACGCATGAAATAAAAAAGTCAGGAATGATAAGCCTTCAAAGTTAACTCTGACTTTGAATGTTTCAAGTAAGGAATTAAACAATGAAAAAATTAGGTCTCATTTCCCTGGCATTTGCAGCTATTGGTTTTGCTACTGTAGGTTGTACTTCAAACCAATCTGCTGAAACTGCTCAAGCGACTCAACCGACCACACAAACAGATGCTTCAATAGCGCAAGCGGCAACTACTGAAATGGATACCCAAAATGGTGTGGCTGTACAAGCTGACCCAAGTGTAGAGTCTGTTGAACCGATTCAAGCTGTCCCAGCTGAAGGTGCAGAAGCCCCTCAAGTTGTTGAGTAAAATGCAATGAAATTTAATTCATTTAAACTGCTTATAATGGATTAAATTTTATGAAAAAGCAGAGAATAGAGAGTAAATAGGATGCCTTTACTGTCTATTTTTAGAATCACAGCACTTAAAAAAACCTAACATTCAAATGTGAATGTTAGGTTTGTGAGGTAACTTTAAATCAATTGTCTTGAGTCCACGAAAGCTTAACGATCTCGGCGATCGTGTTGACGTTCCTGTTCTCGCTTCTTGCGATCCTGTTCTAAGCGCTTACGTTGTTCTTCAATCGCTTTTTTACGATTATCTTGATTCCAACGATTACGTTCAGCTTGACGTTGTTTTAGAATTTCCTTTTGACGTTGTTCAATCTGTTTACGACGATCATGCTCAGCACGTTCTTTATTACGTCGATCTGCTAATTCACGTTGTTGGCGTTGACGTTCATATTCACGTTTGCGCTTTTCTTGTTCAAGGCGCTGTTGATGTAAACGTTGTGCGCGTTCTCTCTCCCAACGTTGACGGTCATAGTTGCGATCATAATCACGATCATAACGATGGTCATAATTACCATTATAATAAGGGCCATCGTCCGGGAAGGCCACACAACCGACTGCAAGAACTGCTGTGGCCAATGACATTATCATTACTTTTATTGCCATAGCTTTCACCTTTATATGTTGAATCAGGACAACCAAAAAATTCCTGATGTTGGATTAAATAGTCAATGACAAGACTGCTATAGTCAGATTAGCGTAAATGGAATTGAAGTTTGTATATTGATCAGTAGACTTAGTTAACAAAATAGTCATGAAATGGCTGATCGTGTAGAAATTATGAAGAATACGGATTTTTAAAAGGATCGGAATCGTGAATCAAAAAATACAACAATTACTTGAAAATGGTCAGGGTTCTGCAGGACGTGCATTAGATCGACTCCCGAAGATCGTTCAAGAATCTCTAGTGAAGTTACTTGGCTATCCCTATGACTATCCTCAACTCGATAGCTTTACAAAATGCTTGATGGCTGCACAGTTGAAACAAGGAAAATCAGGCTTTATTGGCGCTGATATTGATAAATCAAGAAAAGAATTTGAAAATCAAATCCAATCCATCACACATAAATCATCTCATGTTCAATATGTAGAAGATATTCGTCTTCCTTTACAAAGTGGTACTGTATTTGCCAGACATTATCATCCTGCTCCGAATAAAAAACTACCAATGATTGTATTTTATCATGGTGGTGGGTTTGTTGTCGGAAGTGTGAATACACATGATGAAGCGTGCCGAATCATTGCGAATTATGCAAAAGCACAAGTAATCAGTATTGATTATCCTTTAGCACCAGAAGTTTCTCCACAATCATTGATTCAATCATGTGAAGATGCATTGGCATGGGTATATCAAAATCGCCGTCACTTTAAAATCTTAAAAAACCGTATTGCTATAGCAGGAGATAGTGCTGGCGGTAATATTAGTGCTGTCGTTGCTCAACGTGCATTAAATGCCAGTTATGCGCCTCAAGCTCAATTTTTAATATATCCTGCGGTAGATTTCAAAAGTCGTCATCCATCATTCTTTGCGTATAAAGATGGTTTAGTATTAACCAACAGCGATATTGACTATGTGACAGAATACTACGCGACAAGACATAAAGTTGCTTTGGATAATCCACTAATCTCTCCAACATACGGTAATCTAAAAAAATTGGCACCAGCCTATGTTGTTACAGCGGGACATGATGTATTGCATGATGAAGGCAAAATTTACGCCCACAAATTACGTCAAAATGGCACTAAAGTGTTGTATCAAGATTTTGAAGACCAAACACACGGATTTATTAATCTAACGCTAGTCTCAGGGCGTTCTAAAAAATTGTTGATTGAAATGAGTAAAGAGTTTAGAAGATTTTGGGATAAAAATAGTTAATAGATGCTTACTTTCAAATCCTGAGATTCAAACGAAACTCAGGATTTTTTCTTTATATACAGTAATCGAATAAAAATACTTTGATGCTTAACAAAAAATTGAATCTTTTCTGGCGATTGATTCGTGAATAATAGATAAGATAAAACATCAATAAGAGGATAGCGTATGTTAAAAAAAATGATGTTAGGTGCTTCTGTTGCGGCAATGAGTACTTTGTCTTTGGCAGCAAATACGCATATGCAAATCAAAACATCAGCAGGAGATATCGAAATCGAGTTGTTTAATGATAAAGCTCCGATTTCAGTAAAGAACTTTGAAACTTATGCGAAAGCTAATTTTTATAACGGCACAATCTTCCATCGGGTTATTCCAGGGTTCATGATCCAAGGTGGAGGATTAGATGTATCGATGAAAGAAAAAGCGAATCGACCTCCAATCAAGAACGAGTCTTATAATGGCTTAAAGAATAACCGTGGCACTTTAGCCATGGCACGTACAAACCAGCCTGATTCAGCAACAAGCCAATTTTTTATCAATATTGCGGATAATGATTTTCTAAATAAAGCGCCAATGAATCCTGGTTATGCTGTGTTTGGTCAGGTAACTAAAGGCATGGATGTTGTCGATAAAATTGCAAAAGTGCCTACTGGTAGATTTGGTATGCATCAAGATGTGCCAAAAAATCCTATTAAAATTTTAAGTGTGAATATAAAACCTTCAAAAGCGAAATAGTGATTAAAAAAAGAAGCAGAAATATTAAATTAATATTTTTGCTTCAATATTATAGGGTTAAGTGTAAATGTGATTATTAATGAATCATAATGGTGCATAAAAATAGAACACTCAATAAAACATGAGGTTAAAAGCACTTGCAATGATTTCGAAATGCTCTAGAATGCACCCCATACCGACGAGATACACGGAAACGAGCGAAGCAGGTTGCTGAGTTGTTAAGTGTTTCGAGTCCAGCTTCTAGCATTGACGAGATGTTAGAAAGATCATTAAGAGATTATGAAGAACA
>NZ_JBWYIS010000019.1:0-36444 GCF_056779945.1 Acinetobacter sp. ANC_7635
TATTCCTTATTTGATTGAATCGCCAATCGACCCAATAAGAATATTTTATGCTATTTGAATTGTATATACAAAACAAATAATGTAATTAAATGTATGCTTATTCGCTTGCTCTTACTGGCTTCTAACAGCCATTTTTAGCCCTGTTTAATCTTGGATATACAAATACCCGCCCATAATCAAAACCGCCCTGATACGCATTAAAAAAGCCCCTTGCGGGGCTTCTTTTATCGTTTGGCTACTTCGTCCAAAACTTCATAAATTCTTTCTATAAAGTCTTTTGCTTGATGCTCTGCATCTTGCATATTTGTATGCTTTGTTGCATCTAAAAATAATTCTGTCTTTCCATTGGCAAAGATGGTTATCAATTTACAATGTCCAATTGTGATAAAAATTTCTTTGTCATTTTTCTTTAAATAAATACCAGTCATGACTTTAAAAGAGTTCTTTTGAGCTAACAAATAGTTCTCAACAAAGTTCAAAACAACTTTAGGGCTTACAGTGGTTTGCACTAATTTACTCATTTTCAGTATTCCTTATTTGATTGAATCGCCAATCGACCCAATAAGAATATTTTATGCTATTTGAATTGTATATACAAAACAAATAATGTAATTAAATGTATCCCTACTTTAACAGAACCGAGTGTTAACGAGGTGAACTGAAGCACTGAGCAAATATCTCCCTCCTTGATTACCGTTGCAAGGGTCAAGCGAAGCAAACAAAATCTGTGATTTTGTTTAGCTGACCGCAGACCCGCAACTACTCCCATTTGCCCTAGATCGGGAGGTACAAAGCAATCCCGATAGGGTTGCGACTAACAGCCATTTTTAGCCCTGTTTAATCTTGGATATACAAATACCCGCCCATAATCAAAACCGCCCTGATACGCATTAAAAAAGCCCACTCTGACCAGTGGGCTTTTGATTTTAGATGCTTGGCTCTAAATCTTCATCAAGACCCCAAATCGAACGCCCTGCTTCTTCAGATTCAACATTATGAGCTTCTTGGTTCACACAGATTTCAAAACCTGTTTCACTTGAAGCGCACACGCCTGAAAAAGTAGCAATTTTTAATTCAGGATGATATTCAAAGTTTTGCTCAAAAGATGCTACAAGGATTTCTTCACGATTTTCTTGAACAGCTTCATAAATATCTTCAAGAGTTGTTACTTCTGCATTTATATTGCGGTATGAATTAACAGTTAAGTTGCCGTTGTTGTAGTTTAAAAAAAAGTTCATATTTATATCTCACTAAGTAATGTTTAAGTTCATCAAGACTTTTCGATCTGACCATCTCGTCTAAAGCTATTTTTCTTCATAACGTTTACATTGTAATTAATGGCTAAGTAAATTATATATCAATTGAAATGTATATACAAATCTATTAATATATTTTTTTAAAGCTCGAAAGTTTACGCACGTTTTAAATCTGCATCGAGCAGATTTAAAGCTAAGTAAATCTTTGAGCAATCAACCGACTGTAGAGATCGGCTATTGTTCCAGTAGTAACAGAGGGCGATAGGCTTAAACACTATATATAGTGGTACATATCAATGAGATCCACACTAGATATAGTGTTTATCTTATTTTAAATATTGAAAGGGTAGGGCTGAATGACAAAGTTAGATAATGATTTTTTACTTCCATTAAAGGTAGTTTCAAATCGTTTAAATCATATGAAAACAAATTTAGTTGGTATCGTTAAAAAAGCTGAAGCTCGTGCTATTTATAATCACAATCAGCGTAAAGATAAGTCAGAAGAAATACACCATTTACTTACTTGGGATGATTGGATTTATTCTGCCTTAGATGTAAATCATGAGCTTAAACAAGCTGAAATTGCCAAGCGAAATGATAAGGCTAAACAAGCCAGCGTAATTGAAAAAATGCTAACCAATTACCACAATAATAAGCCTTTTACACATGGCATAAAAAAACCTGACCCTAAAAAAGATTCTGTTTATGAAACTGCTATGAGTAATGTTATGGGTCATTTTGGCATAAAAGCAAAAAAGCCCGCTTGGGCTGAAAACTTAAAAGCGGGTGAACATATCCCAAAGGAATTACTCGATGAACTTCCAGTAACAACAGGGGAGTTGGTAACTTTGGGAAATTGGATGCTTACAAAGAATATTTATCGCTTTGATGATCTCGTTATTAATGAGCTATTAAAAACTGGTTTTAAAGGTGTAATTCCAAATTACATTGTGAATCTGCCTGATCTATGTGTGTATGTTCAACTAGACAATGCAAACTTAATTTTTGAAAAATCTAAAGTGGTTGGTGTACTGTTTTGCATTACTGAAATCGTTGGACAAAAGGTATTAGTAAATACTTTATATTTAGATAATGGGCTACCACGAACAATAGCCATAACTCTTAGCGAAGATCAAGACATTGAATCAAGCCTTACAGACTTTGTTGATGAGTTTCAACAAGACTATGACCCTGACTTAATGGAAAATGAATTAAAAGATAGATTGGAGTTACAAAAAAAATTAATTAATGTTGTTTTATGGTTTAGTCAAAATAAGCCTGAAATTGAACCTTTATTTAAAGGTGAAAATACCCCAGTGAAATTTTCAACAGTTAAAAAAGAAAAACGATTATTTGAAGCAACAAAGTACAAAGCATTTCGAGTAGGTAAAGACACAGCAACAACGATTAGAAAAGCGTATGAAGAAATTGAACAAGCAAGAAGAAATGGAAATTACGCAGGCAAAGAACCTCATATTAGAAAAGCTCACTGGCACTTATATTGGTATGGAAAAAAAGGGCAATTTGAAAAACATGATCTTAGGTGGCTGAATGCAATGATTGTTGGTGGTGTGCCTACCAAGAAATAAATTTACCCCCAATCATTAAACTATACCTATATTAGAAATACTGGCTCTTTCTCAAAATCTATCATTTAATATTTAGATGATACTTAAAAGACAGTGTTATCATTTTAAGTATCCAACTGATAGCTAAATGATACTATGATACGAATTTATGTTAGAGCCAGTACGAAAGATCAAGATGCAGAACGCGCATTAGCTGACTTAGAAGCGTTTGCAAGTAATTTTAATGAGCCTTATCTAAGCTATATTGAAAATGCATCAGGTACTAAGCTTGAACGTCCTATTCTAAACCAGTTATTAAATGAATCTAATTCAGGTGACATACTGTTAATTGAAAGCGTAGATCGTTTATCAAGATTAACCCAAGAAAATTTCGAAGTTCTTAAAAATAGAATCAAAGATAAAGGCTTAAATTTAGTAGTTGCAGACTTACCAACTACCCATATCGGTTTTAACTCAGCAAACGATATAACTGCATCTATCTTATACTTGATCAACAACATGCTTATTGATCTATTAGCTACTATGGCTAGATTAGATAATGAAAAAAGAAAAGAAAGGATTAAGCAAGGAATGGCAAAATCCAACTATAAACCATCAGGAAAAAAACCTAATTTAGCAAATCATAAGAGAATTATTGAATTACGCAAAAAAGACTTATCTATTGACGATATAAAAAAAATTGTTGGTTGTGGTGAAGCAACCATATATAGAGTTTTAAAACAACATAAGGAATTGATGTGACTGAACATTAAAGTCGTAAAAATGACATTAATGTTCTAAACTTAAACAATATAGTTGTAAACTTGGAATGTTATGAAAATTAAAAAAGACGGCTATAAGTGGTTTTTTATTGCAATTTTTATTGGCTCGATAACTGGATTAATTTGTAATTTAGTTGAAGTTGATCATATTCTGGCAATAACTATACCCGCATCAGTCACAGCAGGAAGTTTATTTGGTCTTAGAAGCTTATGGATGGAGTGAATAGTTTAGAACTTGACCGAAGTGCCAAGTAATCCGATCTCGTAACTTCCTTAATTATTTCGATAAAGTAGTATCCTGGTTAAAACTGCAGATTTGCAGTTTTGACCAAGATACGGAACACAATTTTTCACTGTAAGAGTTTTGGCCAAGTATGGACCAGTCAACGAAGTTGCAAGTCCATACGTGCTAAAACGGTTTAAGGTGTCACATTTAGCCACTTAAAAAAAAATCCTTGTACCATGTATCAAGGATTTAATCTAAGATTCTGTATCCGGTCTTTGATTATTGAATGTCATATTTTGCCATTAATGACGTGAAAACATAGAACCTAAACTTTTAAAAGTTAAACCGAACAATAAAAGGATGCCTTTAAGCCTTAGAATGAGAACACAAAATACAGCCACACTTAACCAAAAAAAACCCGAACCGACTGAGCTTGGCGAAAAAAACATGATTAAAGCGGGCATAAGTAAAGCTATTAAGATTAATCCTAATTTTAAATACTTCATATTCGGCACCTCCATTGGCTAAAAAGCCCCTTTAGTGTCGGGGCGGTATATCTAGCAACTTAAATATATTGGATAGATAGGGGCGTTTATTGTGTTGTTCCAGTTCACTTATAGCGTATTCGATTGCGGTCTGATCGACTTGTGTAATTAAGTAATCAAAATTCTTTTGATCTATTTCATTATTGATGATCAATTTATGTTTAAGCTCCTCCATTGGCTTTACTCCTTTCCATTTTAATAAAGTCTTTATAAAGTATCGTATTGATGACTAAGCCAAAAGTAAAAAAAAGCCAAATTGGTGTACCAAAAATGAATAATTTTAGGACTGTACCAGAATAGTTGTTTGCTATAGCTTCTAAATATTCATAGAGCCAACTATCACATATAAATTTTAAAAGATATGCAAATAAAGCCAGTGAAATTAAAGCTAACACTTGTTTAATACGGTATTTAGTTTTTAGATTCATTTGCTTACTCCTGAACTAAAAAATCTGTTTATCAATGCTGACCTCACTTGCTTACACTGACTTATCTTATTATCAGTTTTAATCTGCTCCATTTGCTTTTTTTTGATTACATCAATTGAAAATGAAATAGCGATTTCATTGTCTTTTAATAGTTTAGATTCAACAATTTTATTAGGTTGCTCAATATAATCTGTCAGTGCCTCTCTAATAATTTCAGTCATTACCAATGATCTTCTATTAGATTCTTTTTCTAAAGCTGAATAGATTTTTTTGTTGATCTTCAGGCTCATAACACTATGCCGTGTTTTAGTTTTTCGCGAACTCTCTTTTAAGAGTCCACGATCTGCATAAATGTTAGGATTTTCAGATTTCACTAATCTTACTGGTGCTTTCATTTTGCTAAATTTTCCCTTTCAAATATCTCATCAATCAATGCGTTCATTTCATCAATTCCTTTTTGATTTCGTCTGCCTTGATCATCTTTAAAATCATAAATTGTTTGACCTTGACCGCCTGAACGTGCATAAGCTGTTCTTAATGCAATATTTGTGTTTAAAAATGGAATATCACCGCCATTTTCTTTAAGCCAACTTGATACTTCATCAAATACTTTTGTATTTTTATTCATTCCAGTTAATAAGTAATAAGGAGAAAAATCTCTATAACTTGAAATTTCATTAATATCTCGAATAGTTGCCTGTGTAGCCCATGCATCGAAAGGGCTTGGGCTATTTGGAATTAATGCAATATCGCAAGAAACGATAGCTAATCTACTTAATTCTGAGTGACGACCAGCACTATCAATAATCACAAAATCATATTTGGTTTTTAATTTACTAACTTCTTTTGCTAAATTATTTTTTGGTACAGAAATAACAGTAAATAAGCTGTCGTAATTAGCCATTTCACGAACACTAGCCCAATCTAAAGATGTGCATTGTACGTCACCATCTATCAATAAAACGTCATAACCTCTCAATGCTAAACCCATTGATAAATTAATTGATGTTGTAGATTTCGCCACACCTCCTTTTTGGTTCACTAGGGCTATGACCTTACTAAGTTTATTACTCATTTTATTTAATCCTCAATTATTTTGATTTAGTTTCAATTCTTCTTTCTTCAGGTAATATCTTTAAATCAACCATACAGTTAATTAATAGATCAGCCTGACTAATATTATTTTGTGAACAGTAATGTTTAAGCTTTAACTTATCTTCATGACGTATTCTTAAATAAATAGAATCATCTTTAACAATCTCTTGAACTCTGTTCTGATTGCCAATCATCATTGGTCTTTTCTTTGGTTTCTTAGGTTTTGTATCAGTCATAGTTTCTATCTCAGATATTCTATAACTTATATTGTATATACATATCAATTAATATAAAAGAGTTAGATTGTTATTTTGTGTATATACAATTCAAATAGGGTGTTTAGGTCGGCTATCAAAAAGGCTTCAAAATCTTTTTCTCAACCCCACACCGCAACCGCTTCGCTTATTGCGGGTGGTGGGATTGAGCAGATTTTGGCAATATTCACCCTAGTAGCCTAAGCAAATTGCTCTAAATGGCTACTAAGGAATATTGCCAAAGAAAACATTGCGGTATGGAGCCGACGTCGCTTTCATAAGGCACTGTTAACCTTGTAAGGGTTAAACAGCAAGTGAGTATTTAGGAAGCTTACACTTCCCCCTAACACTAGCATTATCTCACTCATCAGGCTTGTTATCTCTGCGAGGGCATAACCCAACATACAACTTAAACAATCGACCTGACGTATTCCCTGCTTTCCCCGCATCCGTGTCAAGCTTCAGTAGCGGGCGTATTTACACTGGCTAAATGTAATACTCATTGCGTTGGTGATACTGCCGTCACTTATCCTCCTGCTACACCAACCGCCCAAAAACCTTTTGCCATTGTTCATCCATTTAAGGCAATGCTCTTACAAACAAAAAGTTTTATGAATCACAGAAGTAGGCGAAGCTCGGCAAATAAACATTGCGCTTATTTGATACACGATTAGACATTAAAGTAACGAAGTTTTTTCATTGTAAGACTTGCAAAAACTTCTATTTATGCAACAATAGAGTTCAGGTACAAGCCGTTAGGTGAAATCAATTCGGACGCCAATCCAATTGATCTTCGTTAGATGATGTTAAGGGCATCAAATAACTGTGTACCATCGAATATAAGTCAAAAGCCCCTAGTGTTGCAAGATGCTAGGGGCTTTTCTTTTCGCACAATATTTAAAATAAACGTATATAATGTCACAGGTTTTTAAATATAACCATTTAATAACATAGAGTTATAGCTCTATTTAAAACAAAAAAATAATTGTCACTTTTTTAAGCTATCGCCCTCTGTTACTACTGGAACAATAGCCGATCTCTACAGTCGGTTGATTGCTCAAAGATTTACTTAGCTTTAAATCTGCTCGATGCAGATTTAAAACGTGCGTAAACTTTCGAGCTTTTTAACTATTAATAAAACCATATATTTGATTATGAATAATATATAAATTTAATGTTAAGTTTTGTTTTACCCTTTGAAACAATTGAATCATGTAATTTTGAGTAAACTTGTACTATTTTTAAACTAATAGAGTTATAATGTTATAACTCCATTGATAAGGTGTTAATCCATGAAAAAATTATTAAGCATAATTAGTATTTTATCCTTAACTCTACTAACAGCTTGTGCAACTAATACTTCATCACAAAAGGGTTTGAAAAAATCCCCATGCGCTTGCAATTACATTCCATTGCCTAGTGCTGATGGTCAAGTAACTGACCCTTACGCACTAAAAAACACTGCATCTTTAAGCACTGGAGTTAATCCAGTATGAAGAAAACTCTATTACCTCTAGCGGTAGCAATTTCGCTATCTGCTTGTTCTGATGACCCAAAAACGATAGTACCTGAAGCTAACGAATATGTTGGTGTTTGGGTTAATCCAGTTGGTCAAATATCTCAAAGCCCTACGGACGTAATTATTAATGATCGTGTGATCATTGATAGAACTCAACAAGAGGGCGTATTTGCCGTTTCAATACTTGCTAAGGGTGTTTTCACAAGTATGGAGTATAAGCCTAGCAATGGGCTTTTATGCGCCCCCAATGATGCTTGTTTTCAATTGGTTGATGGAAAACTCAAATTAGGTAGTGATAACGGTGTTCTAACTTACGAGAGAGAACCACAACATGAAAACCAATAAATTTATTAATTCCTCGTTTCTTCTTGCTATAGGTTTTTCTTTAACGGCTTGCTTCAGTTCTCAACCTGATATATCAGGCGTTTGGATTCCACAAAGCACTCCACAAGATGCAACTTTTTATAGTTATTTAACAATTAATAAACTTGACGAAAAAGGAAATTATAAGGTTAAAACAACAACCTATCAGATTCAAAACATTAATAAATTTGTTCAAAGAGAATTGCCTATTCTGATTGGTTCAAAAGAAAAAACAGTAATGTTTATCAAAGATAATACTTACTGCTCTGAGGGTTCATTAGCTACAGACTGTTTAATTTTCAGTGACGATAAGCTAAGAGAAAGTGATACTTCAGTTTTTTTCGTTAAGGCTTCTAAAACTCCTGAAATCCCTGTGATTCGTTGAGGTCTTTATGAAAAAAATTGTATACGCCCTCATGCTCATTTTTAGTTTTCTAACTATGAGTTCTGCTTTTGCAGTTGATAATTTTACTAATCCCCAAGATTTAGGTACTGGTGAAATTCAGGTTCCCCAATCTTCAGGTGGTGGAGGAAAGGGCAATGAAATTTCTGAAAGTGTCACTGAAGTTACCAAAAATGGTATGAGTGAGCTTGATAAAGTCATTACCGCTTTAACAGATGACATTGATTCCAACATAAAAGACAAGATCAAAAACTATTATCAACAAATTACAGACCCTTTACTTGATGTTTTTGCAGGGTTCATCGTGCTTTGGATTATCTTTCAAGGTATCAGCATGATGACAGGTCGCTTGCTCGATATGAATCAAGTGTTCCATCACTTTGTCATCATGCTTATGGTTTGGACATTGGTATTTTCATGGGATGCATTCTATCCGTATGTCGCTGAAGTATTCCTTGATGATTTGCCAAACTTGATTAGTGATATGACTGGCACAGATGCTAAAACCACACTGCAAGCTTTCATAACAATCATCTTTGAAGCTATCGCGCAAGCATTTGGAAATATTGATACTGGTATTACTAACGTAGTGTCAGGATTTTTCTTTGTCATTATTTACAGTTTGATCTTTGGATTAGCTTGTATTGTTTCTGCAATGTTCTTCTTAATTTGGGTTGTTTGTAAGGTTGTTATTGGAATTTTAATTGTAGTAGCTCCAATTTTCTTAGCGTGTGCCATGTTCCCTGCAACTCGCAGATATGCAACTAACTGGTTACAAGCTGTCTTAACGCCATTAGTGGTTATTTTACTTCTGATTGTTAGCTGTGATCTCGTCTTATCCGCAGTAGTTGAAGCCATTCGTGACTTGAATAGTACAGGTAGTACGTTTACTGGTGCTTTCATTATGGTGATTGTTCTTTTAATCGTTATGGGTCTGTTCTATTTAGTGCCTAAGATCGCCATTTCTCTAGTCGGTAATGGTTTTGAAGCTTCTACCAACGCAACAACTTCAATTACTCAATCTGTTACTCAAAAATTGAGAGGTAAATAAAATGACACCTCAAGAAGAAAATCGTTTTCAAGCTATCTTGGATGAAGCTAAATCATCTTATGAACGTGCTGAAAAGAGATCAGGCAAGTGGAACTTGATATTAGGCGCTTTACTTGCTGGCTCAATCGTAGGGAATATTTTTCAAGGTTGGGCGGTTAAAGGTTTAACTCCATTGAAAGAGTTAGTACCAATGATTGCAGTTGTTGATTCTCAAACTGGCATTACGACAAGTGTTGAACGCTTTGAATCTACTACTGACCCTGACTTAATTAAGAAATTAGTTACATCATACTTTTGGGATACGATCAGTAATCGTTATGGCTATTACGGCAAAGTTGGTTCTGAGCAATTAGCAGACCAATATAATAAAGCATCAATTTTCTTGGCTAACAATGATCGAAATGATTTTGAAGCTGAGGTCAGTGCTTTAAATGCTCAATCGCCATATAACCTTATTGGTGAGCTAGGTTCCATTACCCCTAAAGTCATTTCTTTAAACTTCCTTAGCGATACGAAAGTTATTGCTACTTTTAGAACTATTGTTGTGCGCGGGGCTGAAGTTAAACAATTCAGTTATACGGTATCGGCTGATTTTGAAACAAATAATTTTGATGATCTCAGTGTTAAAGACCGTTGGATAAACCCATTTGGGGTGAAATTCAAAAATTGGAATTTAACTCAAAATGCATCTAATGATGCTCTTTTAAATACAAATTCTGCACAACAACAACCGATAGTTAATCAAAGCTCTGCGCCCGCTTCTGAGCCTACAACTTCAGATAATTAATAAGGTACTGACTTATGAAAAAGACACTTGTAAGCATTTTAATTTCAGCTATGTGCCTTGCTTCAGCGCCTACTTTTGCTAAGCAAATACCAGTAGGCTTGAAGTCTGAGAGCAGAATAAAAGTTGTTCCATATTCTGAAAATCACGTAGTTGAACTTTCGACCACGTTTGGTATTTCAACTGTTGTTGAGTTTGGAAATGAAACCATCCAAACAGTTGCTTCAGGAGATACTATCGGTTGGCAAATTGTGCCTAAAGGAAACCGTTTATTTATTAAGCCCGCAGAAAAGCCACAAGCGGGAATGAATAGAACTAACCTCACAGTTATTACGGATAAACGAAATTATTATTTCAATTTATTCAACTCAGAACAGCCTGTTTATGTACTGCGATTTAATTATGCAGATACCAATAAAAATGCTCGTTTATTTGCTGAACAGAATGCCCCTCGTCCTAGCTTAGGTGAATTACCTATGACAAGTACCGTATGGGGTATGGATGCATCGAAAAGCAAAACTATTAAAGTTTTAGGTGTGAGTGATGATGATCAATTTACATTCATTCGCTTAGATAAAAATTCTCCACGCCCTGCGGTTTACGCTGTGAATGGTGAGGGTTACGAAGAACTCACGAATACGCGACAAGAGGGGAATGTAATTGTTGTTGAGAAAGTATCAGATGCTTTCACGTTAAGACTAGGAAAAGAATATGTTTGTATTCTTCGTAAACCTGAAGTGATCGGAGCTAAATAAAATGAATGATGAAAATAAAAAACCTATTGATGATTTCAATAATCAAGAAAAATTTGATAGTAAAGATGACCGCATTATTTATGATGGTGCTAATTCAGGTGATGACTTTGAAACACAAGACGAGTTTAGAAAAAAGAAAACTAACTACAAAGATGTTGATTATTTAAAGCTCGGAAAGATCGCGGGTATCATCGCCATTATTATTGCCATAGTTAGTGGTTTACTCTACTTAAAACTTCAAAAAAATAAAGAATCGAGAGTTGAAGCGGGAGTGGAAAATTCAGTTTCAAAACCTGTGACTGGTGAAGATGGAATCAATAATAATGGGATTGATCGTTTTGGTTTCACACCTCAACCTATTGCAATTCCTGAGCCTAATGCTTTACCAACAGAAAAAACACCAGAACAATTAGAGTTTGAGCGTCAAATGGCTGAGCAACAAGCTCAGCTTGCAATGCAACAAGAACAAGCTCGTCAAGAAGCACTAGCTAAAGAACAAGCTTTACTTAATGCGCGTTATAAGTCGGGTATCATGATTTCAAATGATTCAGGCAGTAACAATAGCATTAGCCCTACTGGTGATGCGGGTGCTATGGCGGGCATTCCTCCTGAATTACAGCCTTTATTTATGGGTATGCAAGCAACCGCCCAAGCCAATAATCAAGGTGGTGGTTCTCCTGTAAATTCTCGCATTGCAAATAGCACTGCGGGTTCAATGGGTGGACGCTTCGATTCAAGCACAACCAATCAACAAGCCCCTATCGCTTCAGCAAGTTATAAATCTGATCGAAGAATGCTTATTCAACAAGGTAAAGTGATTGATGCTGTACTAGAAACTGCGGTTAAAAGTGACTTGCCAAGCCATATTATTGCCCGCATTACTAGCCCTGTTTATAGCGAACAAGGACGCAATCAATTACTCCCAAAAGGTACTCGTTTATTCGGTCAATATTCATCACAAGTGAATGACGGTCAGGCTGAAATCGGTGCAGTTTGGAACAGAGCAATTACGCCTAATGGTGTTGAAATCATGCTTGATTCACCAAGTACCAATGGTTTAGGTATAGCTGGCTTAGGGGGTAAAGTTAATAATCATTATGCCCGCATATTTGGTACTGCAACTTTGCTTAGTATCATTGGCGCGGGTGTTAGTAATGTTGGGGTTGATAGTTCTGATCAAAATAATGCTTCACAGACTTATCGTACTGAAGTTGCTAACTCTTTTGGTGATCAAGCTGATCGCATTTTGCAACGTAATCTTTCAATTCCTCCAACAATTACAGTTGCTCACGGTACGCGCATTAAAGTTTTAGTAGCAAAAGATTTAGATTTTTCTACTATTTTAAATCAATAGAGTTATAATGTTATAACTCTATAATAAAAAGGTGTCTTAACCATGTCTTCACTACTAATTTTAGAAGATTTAAAAAATGCATTCGGTGATGATTTAAACAATGAGGAAATTACTGAAATATCAGTAAATAAACCGTTTGAGTATTTTATTGCTAAAAAAGGTATTCGAGATATGGTTAGGAGATCAAATCCTAACCTTGACTATGATCTTCTTAGACGATTAGCTGAAAGTATCGCAACCAAAACTAATCAAACAATCTCAGAAGCTCAACCTTTATTATCTGCTCAAATTGAATCGCCCCAACATAAGGGGCTTTTCTTCCGTATTCAAATTGTTCGTGACCCTGCTGTAACTACTGGAACAATTGCACTTTCAATTCGTAAGCCAAGTATTTTAAGTTTACCTTTCTCAGCGTATGAGCCAATACTTAATTCAGTTGAGCCTTTCGCCAAAATTTCTAAAAAAGATCGTCAATTAATTGAACTTTATGAAGCTCGTAATTTTCATAAGTTTATTGAACTTGCTGTTTTGTACGAAAAAAACATCATCATTTCTGCGGGTACTGGTTCAGGTAAAACCACTTTTTTTAATGCAATGATTCATGATTGCATTCCTTTGGGTGAAAGGTTGATCACCATTGAAGATGCTAAAGAATTGCGCCCCCCTCACGAAAACACTCTGCAACTCTATTATTCGCGTGGTAATCAGGGTAAAGCGAAAGTAACTGCTGATTCACTAATGGAAGCATGCCTGCGCTTATACCCTAAACGTATTCTGCTTGGTGAGATTCGCGGTTCTGAAGCTTTTACTTATCTAAACTTAATATCTTCAGGTCATGGCGGTTCAATTGCTACGCTCCATGCGAATGATCCTGTAAATGCTATTGAGCGTTTAACGCTTATGGTTCTTATGGCGGGAACTACTCTCACAAGCGATCAAGTCAAAAATTTTGTTACTCAAAGTGTGGATATTATTGTGCAACTAGCCCGAACTGAAGATGGTGGTTACGGTTGCTCTGAAATTTATTTTAAAGATTATGAGGATTTCAAGAATGAAAAAAACCATTCTAGTTTTGCTTAGTTTAACTAGCATTGCTTGTTCATCTAAAAATTTAGATGGTGAATATAGCCGTGTTGAACAAACAGCTTTTGAAAAAGAACAAGGTATGAGTAGCGCTTTAATTATTAGTAATGATGGTCAAAAGCTTACTTTAAAAAATGCTTGGGGTGATGTTTCCCTTACAGCCATTGAAAAAGAAAAAGATCATATCGTGCAATATAACAATCAAGATACTTTCATTCTAAAAAAAGATGGTCAAGGTGTTAATTTGATTGATGTAGATAACCCTAATCAAGTTTATAAATTTGCTAAGGACTAAGCCATGAAAAAAACAGCATTATTATTCGCTTGTGGTCTATTTAGCTTAACTGCTCAAGCTGTAACTCCGCAAAGCTTCACACAAGTAATTCAGAAGTTTGCGACTGATTACAAATTAAGTTATGTACCTGAAAACCCTAATCAAGAAAGTTTTATAACCTATAAATTTTCTAGTAATAGCTCTTGCCGATCTGAAGCTTGTGCCGATTTAAAAATATATATCAACATTGATTCTAATTGTGTTCCTCAATCAGTCGGTTTGTTCGGTGAATTACCTGTAAGTATCCCTAATGCTAGAGCTTTATTCATTTCTCCTTTGATTTCAGACAACAGTAGTCAAGCACATGATTTCATGCGTTTACAACTTCCAAGTGGTTGCTATGAGTTATCTATGGGTGAGCAAGGTTCTCAGTATAAGACGCTTGTTGATTTAGCAAATCGCTTAGCTTCTGCTAAGTAACGGTATAGCTATGGCCGATTTATCCAGGCTAAGTAGCGAAGCGAATTACCTGGATAAATTGTCTATAGCGGTGAGGATTAAAGAAGATGAAAATAAAAAAATTATCCCTATTGGTTTTAGTTGGTTTAAGCGGTGTTTCTACTGCTTCAAATCTACCGTACAACGATATTGTTGTATCTGCTTCATCTAAGTATGGATTTGACCCCTTATTAATTCATGCAGTTATTAAGAAAGAATCATCCCATAACAACACTGCAAGATCAGGCGCGGGCGCTCAAGGATTGATGCAACTTATGCCCCCTACTGCTCGTTCACTTGGCGTTACCAACCCCAATGACCCAAAACAGAATGTTAATGCGGGTACTCGCTATTTGAAACAATTAAATCAGCAGTTTGGCAACATGCCACATGCGCTATATGCATATAACTGGGGTATGGGTAATTTACGCTCTTATCTCAAGGGTAATAAAAAGGTGATGCCTAAAGAAACACAAGACTATGTACCGAAGATCGCACAGTATTATAAAAGTTATGGCGGTACTGGTTCTTACTTTAGTGGCAATGTTATTAAAGGTGGTTCTTCAAGTGGTGGAAAACCTAAAACTACTGGAATTGAAAACCCTAATCAGAAAAAAATTCAAGAAAAACTTGAAACTCAAAATGCATGTAAGCCTGTAAAACTCCCTGAGCCTGAACAAGTTGATATTAATTCACCTGTTGAACTTCCGCCCCTCCCTCCTGTTACTGGTGGTGCGGGTAAAACTGTTTTTGATGCATCTAAAAATGCTGAAGCAGTACAAAAAGTTCAACAACTTATGCGACAAATTCAAGTATTGCGCGGTCAATATGACAGCATTACAAAAGGATTAGCAGGCATTGGATTATTAACTAATGTCGCACAAATTGCGGGCTTTGAAATTCCGAACGGATTTGACCCACAACCAACTAACATTTTCGACAATCCTAAAGAACAAAACGCTTACAACGAATTACAACGTCAAATCGCTACCAATACTGGTGTATATGCAAGTAAAGAGTTGGCTCAAATTCAAAATGTAACTGCTAGTCGTGTCAATACGGCATACGTGGATGCTGAAGTTGCTTGGACACAAGTTAACTGCAACATGGAAAATCTAAAAGCTTTAGCTGAAGTAAGTACAAACACTCTTAAACAGTCTAAAGATTTGCAGAATGCGATAGCAATTGAAAATAGTATGCTTCAAGCGAACCAATCTAAGTTAACAGCTAACATGCTCATGATGCAGTCAAGCATGGATTCCTACAAAGTCGCTTCACATCAAGCCGTTCAAAAATTCTTAGGTACTGTTAAATGAACGATCAAACACAAAAAGTATTTGGTAGAGCTTTAATCTCAGTTGTAATCACAGTGATTGCAACATGGGTTATATTCTTTCCGAAGTTTTTTATTCTTCCTGAAGAAAATAAATTAAGGGCTATCATTCATGCTCTACCTTTAACTTTTAGCTCACCACTATATCTATTTATTCTATTACTAGCTTTATTAATTAGTGGCTATTTAGCTTGGTTGTATTTTGAATATAACAAAACTCCATTTGGCGGGGAAAGTTATGTTCGCGTTCTTCGTGGTCTACAATTAGTTAGTCCACGTAAGTTAAAAAAATTGACAAAAGAAAAAGGTGAGCAAGTTACTTTTTGTGATATTCCTGTTCCCCATGACTTGAAGTACAAACACTTTCTTTTAACTGGTGCTACTGGTCAAGGTAAGTCTGTTTCTATTTCATCCTTTTTAAATTCTTGCATCAATAACTCTACTAAGACTAGATTGATTGTTATCGACCCTAACGGCACGTATGCAAGTATTTTTTATCAAAAGGGTGATGTGATTTTTAATCCTTTTGATAGTCGCACTAAACACTGGTCTATCTTAAATGAGATTAGAAATTCTTATGATGTAGAAACCTATGCAACCACACTAATTCCATCTTCAGCCGATGCTAATCATGAAAATTTTAATAAAATGGCGCGTACTATTGTTAAATCAGCCATGATTAAAATTTTGGAGAAAACGGATGTTGATCAACAAGAAAAAGCACAACTTTTTTTAGCTTATCTTCTTGTTTCTACAGATGATGTTTTAAAAGATTTTCTTCAAGGTACAGAAGCATCAAGTTTGTTAGGCAACTCAGAATTAGTTGGTACTTTGAGAAGTATTATTACAACTTATATAGGCGCTCACCAACACACCCCGATTGGTGATTTCTCATTTAGAGATTATTTAAAGCATGGTTCAGGTAATATTTTTATTACTTGGCGCGAAGATCAATTAACAGCTTTACAACCCCTAGTAAGCTGTATTACTGACGTTTTATGTAGCTCTCTTTTATCAGATTTTGACAACTACTCAGATTTCATTTTCTGTATTGATGAACTTGGTTCACTTAATAAAATTAGTTATTTAGAAGCCGTGTTAACCAAAGGTAGAAAGCATAGATTAATCGCATTGGCGGGCGTTCAAAGTTTAGCCCAATTCATTACGATCTATGGCGAAAAAGCATCTATTACTTTACGTGGTTGCTTTTCATCTTTTGCTGTATGTGCTGTCAACTCACAAGACACTTATACACCCCAAGAATATGAAAAATCTTTTGGGGCAATTGAGGTATTAAGAAAAATGAAAACAGCTAATAAAGATGCATTACAAGAATTGGTGAAAGAGAAAGAGAGTGTTGTTAAAGCAGAAGAAATAAGCAATCTACGTCCATTAAATTTTTATCTGAAATTTTCAGGACATTACCCTCCCACTTTAGTAAAAATGAAGTATCGCAATTATGATAAAGTTGCCGATTCTTTTTTGCCTATTTAACGAAATCAGGGGTTGATTATGAAGCGTGAACAAATTTACGTGAGCGAGAGTTTCAGTGCTGAAATGGATGAGCATTTTTTACGTTATAAACGTGGTGAATTAAAAGTACCTAAAGAATTAGAGCATAAGCGTTTAACGAAAAGCTTAGTTTATCTTATTGCTATAGATGACTATTTTAGAAAGAAACATAATTTTTCAAATAGACCGTTTGAGGAATGACTAAATAGAGTTATAATGTTATAACTCTATAATGGATACTAACAATGTTAACAAGACTAATAATAGCTGTTGTTTGTGCCGTACCTGTTGTGAGTTTTGCTTCTCCTTATAAAGATTTAATTGAGAAGCACTCACAAGCCAATGGATTAGACCCTAAACTTGTCACCGCAATCATGGCGCGTGAAAGTGCGTTTAATCCCTCCGCTCGATCTAATAAAGATGCTAGAGGGTTGATGCAAGTCATTCCCTCTACTGCTCGTTTAATGGGTGTTGACCCAAAACGACTTTATGAGCCTGAGCAATCAATTATTGCAGGTACTCGCTACTTAGCTTTTCTAAAAAAGCGTTTTAATGGTGATTATGTAAAAATGATCGCTGGCTACAATGCAGGTCATGGCGCAGTTGATAAATATAGGGGAATCCCCCCTTATCGTGAAACTCAAAATTACGTCAGACTTGTGACTAATAAATACAGATCACTAAACGGAGCATACCCAACTCAGACATATACAGTTAATTCATATCCATCAGAACAAAGTCGCAAAAGCGATATTTTAGTTCTAGCGTCTTGGCAACAACGACAATATTCGCAAAGCATAGATAATCAACCTACAGAACAATATTCGGTTCAAACAGAACCAGTCAAAGTTAGAGTGAATAACACTCAACACATTAATCAACCTAGTCAGCAAACGTCCTTTGTCCAAACTTTAAGTGATGGTCAATACGTTAGTGTTTTTTGAGGAAAGTAAAATGAAACTTAATAAATTTAGCCTTAATCAGTTTGTCGTGATCGCCTTAGCGGTTTTTTATTCCCAATTAGCAAATGCGGGTCCCGGACAGACATTAGTTAGAAAGATAAACGGTATCAATGATGAACTTACCTTAGCAGGGGGAGCAATTCTTATTGGGGGTATTATCCTTTGGGCTATTTTCATGATGGGTGGCACATCAAATCCTAAGTTCAAATCTTGGGGTATTGGTTTGGTATTAGGTGGTCTTATTATCATGATGGCGCCTGAAATCGGTAATTTCTTAGTAGGGCTATAAGGTAAATTAATATGAACAAAACCCCTGATAGTGAAAAAGACGTTCTGTTTGCGGGCTTAGCTCGATCAGCTAGAACCCTCAATATCCCCTCTGATATTTTCTCTATTTTTTTCATGGTTGGGGGGATTGTTTTTGTTTTCTTGCTTCTTCTCGGCTTTCTTAAAGTGGGAATCGTACTCATAGCTATCGTTTACTTTTTGCTATTTGCAGTTACCTACAACGAGGATAGAGGACTTCAATATGTATGGTTTGCAATCAAATGTAAGCTAAATAGATTAAAGATTCTCGGTGGTTACACTTTAGAACCAAGCCCCAAAATTAAAAACAAAAACATTGAATTTAGTTTTAAAAATTTAACGAGAAAAGAAGAAATGGAAATTAGCAAACTCCCTTATTTATCCTTACTAAATAAAACCGATGTTAAGTTACACAATGGTGATCTTTTCACAGTGTTAAAATTAGATGGTTTTGCCTATGAAACAAAAAGCTATCACTTTTTAAAAACATTAAAAAAATATCGTGCCGATATGTTTAAACAACTTGGCTCACGATTTGTCATTAATGTTTATTATGATCGCCATGAAGTACAAACAGAATTACCAAAACCAACAGGCAACGAATTTTCAGATGATTTTCTAGCAAAATACTATGAAACAATCAGCCAGTCTAAACTATTCCAAAATGATATTTATGTTTCGCTTTTAGTAAGACGCGATAACCCAAGTGACCCTCCGCTAACTCGCTTGAAAAACACTTTGTTCCGACAAGACAATGAGGAACAAATGATTGCTGAGTTAGATAGTGCAGTAAGCATGTTCACAGAATACTTGCAGATCGGAAATCCAAGACGTTTAACAACATATACCAAAGACACTGTTTTCTATTCAGAAACAATCAATTTCTTAGGCTTCATTCTAAATCAAGATAGAGCTGAGATTCCTTTACTGACAACTGAAATCAGAAACTACTTAGGCTATACACGAAAAGTTTTCACTGAAGATGGAACAATCAAATTCCATCAAGCAGATGGAACTATTACTGCGGGGGCGCTTTATAGCTTGCCGACAACCAACTATCCCGAAACAACCGATCACACTATGCTTGATGAATTTTTAAAGGTTGATCACCCTTTACTTATTTCACAAACATTTATGATGATGGATAGAAGAAAATCTATTGCTATAAGTACAAAAAGACAAAACATGCTCAGAAACGCACAAGATAAGTCTGAAAGTCAGATTGAAGCAATTAACAAGGGTATTGATGATTTAGCTTCAGGTCGAAACTTAAACGGAATTTTTACATTTAGTGTCTTAACTACTGCTAAAACAGGTCATGATTTCAAAGATGCTATGCAAAAAACTAGAGGTGCTTTCCAACAAAATCACATGCTACCTGTTAAAGAAGACCTCATTACTGAGCCAGCTTTTTACTCAATGCTGATTGGTAACTATCATTTAATCCAACGCCCCGCAACAATCAACACAACCAATTTTGCGGGCTTTGCAAGCTTACACAATAGCTCTATTGGTAAGAAGAATGGCAACCATTGGGGTGAACATTTAATTCAACTTAAAACGACTAGCAATACACCGTATTTCTTTAATTTTCACGAACATGATGTAGGTCACACTCGCATCACTACTGGTACTGGTGGTGGTAAAACCACTTTAATTAACTCTCTTATTACAGCTTCAGAAAAATTTAAGCCTTATATTTTCCACTTTGACTTTGAGCTTTCCGCTTCAACTTGGGTCAAAGCAATGGGTGGCAAACACACGATTTTAAGTGAAGTTGTTAATACTGGTTGGAATCCATTATTACTTGATGATACCGACCAAAACCGCTTATTTTTGCGTAAATTATTTGCTTTTATGGGTCAAGACTTTTCTGAAAGTGGAACACCTAAACCACTTTCAACGACTGAAGAAAATAAGATCAAAGACGTTGTTGATAGCATATTCCAGTATGACAAGAGTTTAAGAAGATTAAGAAACTTTCTTGATCTTTTTGGCATGGCTGAAAATAACAACCTAGCCGAACGTTTATCAAAATGGGCTAATGATGGTGCTTACGCCAATATCTTTGATAATGAATCTGACAACTTCTCTGTGGATGGCGCTAGATTTTTTGGCTATGAAATGAAAAACGTTATAAGAAATGACGTTGTTCTTGGTGCTATGTCTATGTATATCTTTCATCGTATTGATATAGCCATGTCACAAGGTAAGCCGTTTATTGTTGTAGTTGAGGAAGGTCAACGCTATATCAGCAACCCTATTAATAAAGAGTGGTTGAAAATAATGCTAACGACTTACCGTAGACGTAATGGAATGATGATTTTTGTGACACCTACGCCCGAAGTTTTACTACAAGACCCTGATCTTTTGTCACAATTTAAAACTTCTATTTATCTACCTAATTCGGAAGCAAAAAGTGAAACTTATGTTGACGCTTTAGGCTGTTCAGAAAAAGAGTACGAATGGATTGTAAATACACCCTCACATTTACGCCAATTCATGGTTAAGAACTCTAATGATTCTGTGATTTGCAAACTTGATCTAAGCAACATGCCTAATATCATCCCGATTCTTTCAGGTAATGAAGTGCGTCACAATATTCTTGAAGAAATCCTAAATAAAGGCGAAAATTTAACCTATACCCAATGGGTCAACGAATTTAACGAAAAGGTGAACTCATGATTAAACACAAAATAAAAATTGCTTTTACTGCTTTAGCACTATCTTTTTCTGCAAGCAATGCAAGTGCTTGGGATGTAGTTTTCGACCCTACTGCTGTAGCCAATATGGTAAAGCAACTGGTTCAGATGCAACAACAATATGAAATTATGAAAAAGCAATATGAAAGCACCACTGGCAATACTGGTATTGGTACATCAGGCGTTAAGAATGTTGGTGATGTTGTTGCGGGTTCATGGCAAGACGTTGTAGCTAATCAAAAAACTGGCTCTTTCGGTAATGCTCAAAAAGCTTATGACAAGGTTTTAACTACCATTGGTCAAGAGGGCATGAATCAACTTCTAAGCAATGACCAATACAAGCGTAGCTATAACACGGTTAAAACTGGTTTTGCTTTCAGTGATGCTTCTTATAATGCATTGAATGAGCATATCGCCAATCTAACCACACTCAAAAATAAGATCAATCAAACTCGTAACATTAAAGAAGCTCAAGACTTGGCTAACGCTATCGCTATTGAACAAGGCTACATTAACTCAATTGGCGCTAAGCTTTCTGCGGTACAAACTAACCTTGCGTCTAATAACGCATCTAGTGGCGTTACAAGTACCCAAAGCTTTAAATCTTGGTTTGGTAACTAATCTCTCTAATCAAGGCTAATAACTCAAGTTATTAGCCTTTTTTTTGTCTAATTTATTCAGGATGATTCAATGAAAAAACTTTTACTTCCTATATGCGCTTTAACCGCTATTAATAGCTATGCCAATCCTATTGTAGCCACTGTCAAAGAAACCCCTGTTGCTATAGAAATTTCAGCAAGTTCAAAGTCAGTTGAACAACCAAAAGAAACACCTAATAACGCACCACAAGAAATCAAAGTAACCAATACAAAAACCACTATTAAACCTGAAGCAAAAAATATAGCTTCAAATGTTCCTAGTGTGACTACAAATAAAGGTCAAATTGAAGTTAAAACAGAAACTAAATCTGTTGCAGTTTCTAAAGCTGTTGACGCACCACAAGCAACAACCATCACTAAAACTACTCAATCCATTGAAAGCAAAACCACTCCTAAACAAACTGTAATTTATCAGATTGAGGAACCTGAACAGCAATTATCACAAGCGGATCTCGATTACATTAACGCGGTGAATGTGAGCGAGAAAATAAATACGATTGAAAGCAAAATCATTAACAACAAAGCAATATCGAAAGAGGAATTGAAGATACTAAGACAGCACAACCCAAACTATTAAAAACCATTCAAAACAAGTCAAGCTATTGACCGAAGTGCCAAGTAATCCGATCTCGTAACTTCCTTAATTATTTCGATAAAGTAGTATCCTGGTTAAAACTGCAGATTTGCAGTTTTGACCAAGATACGGAACACAATTTTTCACTGTAAGAGTTTTGGCCAAGTATGGACCAGTCAACGAAGTTGCAAGTCCATACGTGCTAAAACGGTTTAAGGTGTCCTATGAAATTTTTATTCTTCTCTCTGCTTTTCTTTTGTAGCATTTGTCATGCCGATTATTTTGCTAAAGTTTCTTATGTTTTTGATGGTGACACTGTTTCCATTACTAAAGAAAATGGAACGAAATGGCGAATTCGATTAGCAAATATTGATGCTCCTGAAGTTGCAAATAAACATAACAATAAAGCTTCTCAGCCATACGCTGTTAAGTCTAAAAATTATCTAATGTCATTAACACTAAATAGAACTGTTCGCGTTAAAGAAAAAGGTTTAGACCCAAATGGTCGAATTCTTGGCGAACTATTTATTGATAACACCAATATCAATAAGGCTATGGTGCAAAATGGTTTGGCATGGGCTTACAAGTACAAAATTCAAGACTATTCTTACTTGAAGTTAGAGCAACAAGCAAAGCAAAAAAAAATCGGGTTATGGACTGACCCTAACCCGATTAATCCCTATCAATGGCGAAAGCGTTAGTATTTCATCCCATTGCTAGGCTTGTCTAACTTTGGGCTATTTTGATTAACCCCCTCCATTTTACTAGCAAGCTGAGATCGCACATCAGTTTTTAAATTAGTAATAGTTTTATCTACAGCTTGCTTAATATCTTTATTGGTTTCATATCGTTTTAAATATTGATCACCATAATTTGCGTTTACTTCCCTAAGCTTTATCTCAACCTCTTTATTGTTATAGCTTCCAGTTGCAAAGACCTCACTTTTTTTAGTTGTATACCCTGTAATTTTAATATCTGCTCCTTTGGGTATTTCTGTAGATTTTAATAATCCGTCCTTATTGCTATATGTTTCATTAAGCTTGATATAATCCCCTCTTGCTAGAGCAATACCATTTTTTGTATTGCCAAAATCTGCACCTATTTTCCCCTCCTGCTTCAACCCTACTCGAACTGCTTTTGTTATATCCTCTTTGCTTATTTCTATTTTTTTATCAGGCTGTTGTTGCTTTAAATCTTGTACTTCATCAGATTTTTTAAGTGTAACCTTGTTTTCTAAGTCTTTAATTTTTTGTGATACTTCAGCATAAACTTCTTTAGCAAAAGTTTGTGCCTGTCTTGGGTCGTGTGATTCAATAAATTTATCTAATAGCATCTGATTTTTAGTAACATCAATTAATTCAACCCTATCTTTATTGTGTCTAAAAATCACTTGATGATCTTCACCCTCAGACTTAATGTTTTTAGATATATAGTTATCATGCTCTTGAAATCCATCCCTTGCCACAAGCAGATTGCCTGTTAAATTTCCTACCTGTTTAGCGTTCATACATCACCTTTTTTATTAAAAAATTTACCTACATATTTATAAACCATAGGGATAAGCAATAGACCTGCGAAAGCAAAGATACCAACAATGTTGTCACTATACCCTCTATCCGACAATAAAATAGCCAGACTTCCATAGATAACTAAGCAAGTTATAAATAACTTCAACAACATAAATTTAAGTTTTTCCATATCAATGCATCCGTAAAATCATTAAGACCATCATAACACCAATATATCAAATTTTGAAATTTGATTTACAAATTTTAAAATTTGATATATAGTGATTTTACTCTCCTTTAGGACAAAACCATGAAATTAATACAATCAAAACTTTTAATAGTCTTTCTTATCCCCTTAATTTTATCAGGCTGTCACTCAGCTAAAAGCTATGAGGCTCTAGCAACTGCCATGAACTTAGGCTTAGTCATTTTTGCTATTGGTTTGATTCTAGGCGTGATTAGTAAAACTGAAGAAGGTGAAAAACTTGGCGGTGCTTCAATATTTGGATTAATCGTGCTTTATGGTATCGCCTATGCTTCAGATGAAATTTCTATTCGTTCTATTTTTTTTATCAGCAACTTTAGCTAAATGTATGAGAACAATTAACTTTCATACTGAGTATTAAAGTTTCATACCAAGTATTAAAGTTTCATACCAAACACTTATAAAGTTTCATACTGAGGATTCATTAAACACATGCAACTTGATAGCTCAAAAGGAATGACTGTATCAGAAGCCAAAGCCACTTTTGATAATGGCAATGTTACTGGTATTCGGGTAGATGTTTTTAATGGTGAATTTTACATGGTCATCTGCACCAAGATTGGCGAAAAGCCAATTAGAACCCAACGGAACACTTATAAATTTTATAAGTCTTTCAACTCACTTATGAACGACTATAAATCCATCACCTCCAATGATATTAAATCATTAATTTTAAAATGAACTCATATACTAGATATTGTTGAGAATGCAATCATGAAAAAAATGAACTCTTTAAAGAAGATATGTATCTTTATAGTTGTTATAGAACTAATATTCTCTTTATTTTTTTTAATTATAAGCAATTTTGTTGGTACTGAAGTTAGCTCTTTCTATAACCAAACTCGATTAGCTTCATTATTACTTTTATTGAATGCTTCCATTCTAATACTAATCATGTGGTTTTTTTCTATCTACATGAAAAAATAAAACTGCGCTTTGACATTAATTTGCAATCACAAAAATAGAGGTAATAGAAAATGGAATCAACACAAGATAAAAACACTGTTTCAACAATATCAAATATGGATGTATATTATATTCAAGACACAACAAAAAGAACTTTTAAGTTTTTTAATATAATTATAAATTTGATTATTATTATTCTTGTAGCTTTTTGTTTTATAATGATTTTAGATTTCGCCATATTCAACAAAATTCTTTCATCTTGGCTAGTGGAATCAAAATTTATTTTTATTATTCCTTTCTCTATAGTTGGATTTGTTTTATTTTTTATGAAAGATATAAATAAACACTTACTAACAAGAAAGGAGATTGATAAAAAATACCAACTCAATTTAATAAATCAAATTAACGATGATAAAGTTAAAAACACTATTATTTCAATTATTAACAACAATAATAAGTTAAGTGCTTTCGATCTAGTTAGCCTTATAGATTTAATTAAGTCTGATATTTCTAAAATCAATGAAGAATCTCTAAATGAAGCTTTAAAAAAAATAGAAACTTCAAAAGAAAAATTAAATTTAAGAGAAGTTAAAATAAAAAATCTAAATTCAGATATAGAAACAATATATGGTATTTTGCGTATATAGCTAATATACACCTAGTGCAATCCTATAATCTTGACTAAACATAAAAGACAATAATCAAACCTAATAAAAAAAGCCCTTTCTAAAGGGCTTTTTTTTAAAACCAATTTTCGTCAGGATGGAAAATCCTTTGAGCCAAAATACCTATTCCCATTGCAATAGCGACATAAAGCGCTTTCATTGCAAAAGAAGCCCAAAAAACGGTGATTTCCACTGCTGTCAGTTCATGCTTTGTTCGCCCTAAAAAGTCTGTGGTTTCATGAAATACTTTTTCAGATGCCAACAATGCGTAATGATTAAGTATAGGGAATAAAGATATTACAGTTAAAACGCTGATTGCTGGATATAACAGCGAAGCACTTACCCCCAAATGCTTCATATAAGCAAATCCCCCAAAAACAAAGATCAAAAATAAACTGGTTTTCATCAATACGAAAAAAGGTATGCCAGTAGCATTAGAACGATCAAAAATAAATAAGCAAAATGATAAGAAGATCAAACCAATAAAGATCAAACCTACAGAAACGGTATCTTGATTATTAGCACTCATGGGGGTACTCCGCATTAGTTGTTGTTATAGGCTATTTGAGCCATGTTTTCAGGTGGTGGAATATCAACAATGTCGCGGTCTATATTAACAACCATCGAAACAAACTCACTAGATGCAATTAGCTCCTTTACTTCTTTTATGTAAGATTCTTCAGTCTGTTCATTAATCAAATAAAAAGCTGTTGGGGGGCTTGTGTCCGTAAGCAATACATTTGCAATTGGTGTTTTCGTGCTTAGGTTGTATCTCAAGCACTTTATAAACGTTCTATTTTGATCTGTAAGCGTGTCTAGCAACTCTTTTTCACCTAAAGTATCAAATGGCAACCACGTTTTATTTAATGCAACTAACGAGATTTCTTCAATCTTAGCGATGCCACTATCAGTAAATCCAAAAGTACCAATCGCTAGTAGATTCACATCATCATGATACTGGCTTAACTCTAATTCTTTCTCAAATCGCTTGTTTACTCGGCTATACATTTTAGCATCCATAAACAAGTGCAAAGTTGGAGCATGTTTAAGAACAACCTTACCGCCATTAAAACGTGCGTTTTCGATACTTTTAATTACCCCAATGAATATTTTTAAAGGTCTAGTTTTACCCTGAACTTTAAGATCAGCCAGTTCTGACTTTCTTCTTGCTTCTATTTCGTTATGTTTACTTTGATCATAGTATTCGGGAATATAGACTAGGTTGCTTAAATCTTCCTTTTTATTTTTTTTATCACTTAAAGCAATTTTTAACGCTTTTCTAAACTGAAACCAATTATGCTTCATATTTGGTTGATGTCTATTTAGGTATGCTTCTGACAGCAAATAATCTAATGTTCCTTTGAGTGTTAATTTTGAAGTTTCAGCCTTTACGGTATCTTTAGGCGTATCACTTGGGGTAGGTGCTTGCTTGGTTGCATTGCTTTTTGAAAGACTAAATTCAAACTTCAATACACTATTGCCCGCTTCATCCGTTTTAATAGCTTCGCCCATCACCTCACCTAACCCAGATATTTCATTAGGTGGTTCGTAACTCAAACAACTGAAGTCATGCAAATTAGCAGTATTTGGCATTCTCTTTAGTACATAGTTTTCGCCTACTTTCGCTATATACATTTCAATATTTTGGTGTGGCAAGCAAGCGCATGTCGGTCTTATTCCATTTTTATAACACTCTTGTAAGATTGCTTGAGTTAAAACATCATCATCAGCATTAACAATTTCACCATTATGTATAAAATTATTCATTTAGTACCTCTTAATATTTAGGTGTGTTTTTAGGGGCATCATTCTTGGGTGTATTATTTTTCAAATGATGCTTAGGACTATTTAGATTATGCTCAGGCGCAGAATGCTTCTGATTCTTAATCTGTTCTCTAAACTGTGCGTGAAGTTCATTTTTATGGCGAACATCAAAACGTGCTTGAGTAAAATCTTTGTACTCAGTGAAATATTTATCTGAATACTTCAAATTCAATTTATTGAATGGCAACTCATAATCTTGATTATTAATTCTTGCTTTTAATACTGGTTGATCTTTCAATTTATAGGCATCAATTACTTTCAGCTCAGTACCTTTACTGAAAGTTTCTTTCTTGAATAATCCTGTTTTGATCTCAATGTCATTTTCTAGTTTTACTAATTCACCTTTAGCAATTTTCATATCACCATTAAGTTTTGCAATCTCATCACCAAGTAAAGATTTAGATTTCAAACTTGAACGAACTTCAGTAATGATTTCATCTTTAGTATATTGTTTAGGTTCTTTAGTTAAGGCAACAATCTTTTCATTGATTCCATAAATTGCGCGTCTATCTTCAATATAGTCACGATGATCTTGTAGATACGATTTAATAAATTTATCTTTTTCATTTACTACTGTGTAATCAGTAGTAAAGTCTTTTCGTTCTGATTGACCCAATACTTTTTTGAAATTATCAAATGCTGAAATTTCTTTTTCTACTGGATTATAATTATGGTCGAGTGATATTTTTCCGTTTTCCATTCTGACAAATTCTTTTTCATTAGTTGCAAAACTCAATGCGCTATAATTCACTTGAACATTATGTTTATGGCGAGTTAAAGCAACATAGGTCAGATTTGCATTCATGTGTTCACTAGCAACAATATAAGCACTATCTACAGTCATACCTTGAGAACTATGAATAGTATTGGCATAACCATGTTTAAATTGTTGGTAATCAGATAAGTCTACTTTAACAAAGTTGTTGCCGTTTAAAGTTTGAACCATCATAGCTTTTGGATTTTTAAATTCATCCAATTCAAAACCAACAACATTAGCAAGCTCACCATTGCTAACATTCATTTTGGAATTGTTTTGTTTGAATACAATTCTATCTCCAACAGTTAAATCAATCTCACCTTGATAAGTTTTAATAGAGTAGCTATTGGAATCAAGCTCACCATTTTTAATTAAAATAGAACGAGCCATTCTATTTAGTTCATTCACATCACTATTTGAATGTGCAAGCATAAGTTTGTTATCTGATAAATCCTCACTCCAAGATTTAACAGTTTTAGCTAGAGCTAAATCATGGGATTCAAATTCATTGATAGCATTAATAGATTTATAGATTTCAAGCGCATCACCAACTTTGTGCTTAGAAAGTAGTTTTGATGCTTCAAGCATTTTTTCAGATTCTTTAGCGTGTTTTTGTCTTTGGATATCTTCGAGTGATGCAATGTTTTTCTTGTCAAGATTATCTTGAATGAATTTAAAAGTTGACCCTGCCATAACAGCATTCAATTGGTAGCTATCGCCAACAAGTTTGATCTGTGCGTCATGCTTCTCAACGAGCATGAGCAACTTTTGCATATCTCTTGAACCGACCATCCCCGCTTCATCAAGAATCAATACAGTCTTATTATTAATTTCTAAATTACCGCTTTCGTATTTAGATAAAAATGATGCAATAGTTCTACTTTCAATATCACAATCATTAGCAATTGCTTTAGCAGTAATTGCTTGCAATGCAATTCCGTAAACTTGGTAATCAGAATCTTTATATGCTTCAGAAACTGCACTTAGAACATACGATTTTCCAGTACCTGCCGAACCACTTAATAAGCTAATTCGATCTGTAGAAGTTAAAGTATAAAAAGCTTTTTCTTGTTCAGGATTGAATGTTCTTGTTTCAGCAGTTCTAACCGCATTCAATGGTAATTTATCAAGCAGTGTAACTGGCTTTTGTATGCGACTATGTTCATTAGCATTGTAGACAAATGCAGATATAGAATCCTCAATGCTAACTAATTCTTTACTAGAGAAAACAACCATATCTTTGCCAAACAACATAGACAAATCTTCTGAGTTTAAAACTGCTTCTTTCGCTCTAATAAATTGTTCTTCTCCATCTGTATGTGAAGACAAGAATTTATCCAATTCTCTTAGTGTAAAAACAGATTGGGTAGAAGTCATTGCTTTGATAGCTTCAGATGGTCTTTCAATAATAGTTTCGCCATTTTGATGACGAACATTCTTTATATTTTCATTAATAAAATATTTATGACTACTAACATAGTCAGCCCTGAAGTTTTGACTTGATAACTCTACACTTTGCTCTTTATAGCTTCGATGGTCTATACGTGCATCAATTCCTAATTTTTCACAGAAATCATTTACATGGTTAGCCCACTCCATTCTAGTATCGACCACAAATAATTTTGAATTAAAATAGCGATCTTTTTGCGCCCCGCCTTTTTCGGGATTTTGAGCATTGTAGCGTTTAAAGTGTTGTTCTTCATTTCGATCTATGCCGTCTAGTTTTCTTTCACTAAACATTAAGTGAACATGCGGATTTTGCTCACCATCACTAGCAATAGGATTATGAATAGCATAAGAATAAGTGAAGTTTGAACCTAAAGTTTTCTCTACAAATTCATCAACTAATCTTTCTCTTTGCTCAGCATTCAGTTCTCTAGGTAAAGAGATTTCAAGTTCTTTATAGATTCTTCCATTTATTCGTTCGTTCTTATCTGCCGACTTCCAAAAGTGTTTAGCATCCTTAGCCCAAGTAGGTAAGTTTCCTGATTTTAAATTTTCTAAATCTTCTCTTTTATATTTTCCATCACGATTGATATAGGCGTAGTGGCTTGCTCCTCGACTTCCCGAAGAACCGTATTGTTTTCCGTTCTTAACTGATAAGTGATAGATAGCCATTTAATTGCCTTTTTTGCTTTTGCTTTTTTGTTTCTCGGAGAGAAACGAGTAAGCGTGCATTCCTACTGCTGTAGTCATGATACAATCATTATATATTCGCTACAAGTCGATAGGTCTTAATTAATATTAGTAAAAAATTAAGATTTTTAAGTTATTGTTTTATAAGAGATAATATAATTCAATTTTTGTTATTTTTGGTAAATAAAATTATATAGATAGGGATTTCACCCCTAACCCCGATAAAAGGGTATAACACCCTTTTAAAACCCTCACTTCGCCAGTGGGTCATCGGGGGCTGATAACTTCGTTTACACCCCCCTTTATATCAGTGTATTTTTTTTGGTGATCTGATCAATATTTTTAAGATGAGCCGTGAGCCTTTGGCTTCCGTTCAGTCTGAAAAATATTGACAGTATTCATTTCTTTTAGATTTAATTTTTCATTTTTTTTATGGTATATTTTTTATACTTTTGCATAAACAAGGATTACTAAAATGAATCTTGATAATTTCAAGTTTACTGAAGATCAAAAAAAATTTGTATCTGAAGAAGTCAAACGACTTTTAGCACTCGATAGTAAAACTGCCACTGAAGAAATGATTTTAACTCTGATCAATGTAATTCAATCAGGCACTCATACGAAACAACAAGCATCATCTTTTGAACGTGTGATGAAAAATGAATTTAAGAAATATAAAGCACGATTGGAATTAGAAAAAATTAAAGATGATGAAAAAAAATTATTGGCAAATCTAAAAAAAGAAGCTCAAGCTCTACAAGTTAAAGATCGAAAAAAACGTGATCATAAACTGATTTCAATTGGCGCACTTTTTGAAATGGTTGATTTCCCAACAGAAGATAAAGGCATAATCACTGGTATTCTCTTAGAAGCTATTGAAAAATCAAAATCTAATCAATCATATTTTTCTAGTATGAAAATTTCAGGTGATAAATTTATTAGTGACCGTGAGAAATCAAAAAAAGAGAAATCTACATTAGTTGACAACTCTGAAGCTATTACTAATGAAAATTCTTAAAAATTCTTTGGAAAGGCAAGGAAAGCTATCACTGTTTTTTTTAGGTGCTTTTTTTGCAATTTTCTTTATCTCTATATTTTTTGATTTGCATTATTTTATTGTTATTATTTCTATTTGCTTGGCTTTTTTTTCGCTTGGTTTAGTGACTGCTTTTTTATGGATTTCTCGTCTTATTGAAGATTAGTCGCAACCCTATCGGGATTGCTTTGTACCTCCCGATCTAGGGCAAATGGGAGTAGTTGCGGGTCTGCGGTCAGCTAAACAAAATCACAGATTTTGTTTGCTTCGCTTGACCCTTGCAACGGTAATCAAGGAGGGAGATATTTGCTCAGTGCTTCAGTTCACCTCGTTAACACTCGGTTCTGTTTATTCTTTTTAAACTCTCGAAATAATCCATATAATATTATGGATGCTATAGATATTTTTACAATAATAATTACTCTTTCTTTGAAAGGATTTGAATATTGATAGAAATAATAATTTACAACATCAGATAACAATTTGTGAAAAATATCACCCAGTATTAATGCAATTAAGATCAATACAATAGATATTAAAAATGCACTTTTCATAGCTGTTTAACCCTGTTACCTTAAATTTTATATTACCCATTTATTTAATTTTTTCATTATCCCTAAATAGTATTTGTCCTTTTATAGTAATCTACATTTTCAATTCCTAGTTCAATCAGAATTGAGTTATAGAAATTAACTGGTAGTTCTTCCAGTTCTCTATATACTGAGTACATTAGATCGCTTGATTTAAACATACTCGTATATCTCGGCTCGCCTTTAGCTATTCTTTTGGTTTCTTCAGTGATCAATTCCTTTCGTATTTGATTTAAACTTTCAATCATGGCTATAGCCGTTTGATCAATAATATATTGATCGTTTTTCTTTCCATTGAGCCATAGCTGTGCATCACGTTTGCTAAATTTTTTATTTTCCTTATAGATCACATTGTAGAACTCAATCACTTGATCAGGAGAAAATAGCCCATTTTTTAAACACTGAAGTTTAAATTCTGCATTATTCATTTTTAACATCCTTAATACTTATCGAAAAAAATTAGCCCTGCACAAACAAGAGCGATTACCAATAATATGTAAAACGCATTGTTATAAAATTTATCAGATGTGTTTTTGTATAGTTTCATTGATTTAAAAGAATAGTATAGACATACAAGCATTAAAGCGGTTAGATATAAAAGATTCATAATTATCACCCTATAAGTTATAGATTAAAATTAAAAATAAAATACTGAAAGCAACTGCAAGTATGCTAAAAAATATTTCACGATATTTTTTCATTCTATACAAATTAATAATTGATATAATTACACCTACGCACCATGCTGAAAATACAATTTCAATAAAAGTTCTAAAAGCATTAATTGACAGTATTTTAGAAGTATCATTTCCAGTTATAGGAAAATATTTATTCATCAAAATTTCGGCGATTAAGAAAAAACAATATCCTACTAGGATTGCTACAACTAAGGCTAAAACCTTATATAAATTTGATTTACTCATTTTCATACCATTTTTTTAAAAAGTTAAACTAAATATTTTTCGCAATGAACCGCAATTTTTTTCTTCATCTGATTTGTCACTGAAAAAAATTGCGGGCGACTTATCCATTCAATCCACTTTCTTGTAGCATCAAATCAATAAGAATTGCACCAATAACCCATAGTGAAAATAAAGCAATTCCAAGTATTAAAAATTCTTTTTTCCCTTTTCTAAAACCATAAATGAACAATGCTACTGGAATCATCAATACTACATAAGCAACTATCTTAATTCCTTTCGCAATATCGTTCGGACTATAACCATTTTTAATACATGAATAGGCTATTATCCCTGCAATTACTGGCGCTAAAAATATTAAAATACTTGGTGGATTACTTATTTTATTTTTCATCATTCTAGTGAACCTTAGTTGCCCCTTTTACGGGGCATTTCATAATAGTTAATCAATAATGCTATAGATAGCACTGGTGTTTAAATCTCTTGTATTTTTATTCACAACTTCTTTTATGTAGTCACTAAAAAATACTGCTCTTCGATTAACTGCGGGGTTAGTTTGAAGTGTTGCAATTGAAAGAATCGACAAGGCAAATAAGTTTGCAACTATCGAAAATTCTAATGCATTTAACTCGAAGTCATCGCCCCATTGTGTACTCACATTAAATTTTTCATTTGACTGCAATACCCAAAACCCATTTTCAGTGAGCCAATATCCACTATTATATTGATTACTCAATTTTCTAGCTTCTGCTAATAAAAATTGTTCCCATAAATAGATTGTTTGACCCATTGCAACCGTATAGCGCGGATACGGTGATGTTGCCATTGCAATGATGGCTTTTAGATCAGTTAAATTGAAATAGTCATATTGAATTTCTTTTACTTCATCATCTGTCAATAAAACTAAATTTGTCATTTCAGTATTCCTTATTTGATTGAATCGCCAATCGACCCAATAAGAATATTTTATGCTATTTGAATTGTATATACAAAACAAATAATGTAATTAAATGTATCCTTATTCGCTTGCTCTTACTGGCTTTTAACAGCCATTTTTAGCCCTGTTTAATCTTGGATATACAAATACCCGCCCATAATCAAAACCGCCCTGATACGCATTAAAAAAGCCCCTTGCGGGGCTTCTTTTTATCAGGCATAAGATGACGTTGAAGCTGTATTATATACTCTCGTTCCTGTTTCTAATTCTGTGTATCCGTGTAAGGTCGCTCTTATATAACTTTCTATATATATGCATTGATCAGCAATTTTTCTTTTCAATACATCCCCTATAAACTCATTTGGCTTAGGTGATACCTCATTTTGCATATATCCAGTGCTATGCGTTCTTTTCGCAATTTCCCTAACTTCACAAAATGCGCCTTTTTTTGATACCACTTGATAAAACTCTACGTTAGTTTGCTCATAACCCCAACAAGTCGAAAGAATATCCCCTATTTGTAACGATTCTCGAAATTTATTAATACGTTCTTTTTCTTCTTCCTTTCTTTTTAATTTTTCACTATGTCTTTCATTACATGACTTAATAGCTTGTTCTACTGCTATTTTCATTCTTTCTTCATTTTTAAAATAACAATTAATGAATGGTTTTTTTGCCTTAGCTCTATATGCCTTGCATATTAATTCCTTTTGCGACACAAAGAATATAGAACCATCTTTTGCAGTCAATTTTAAACTTCCCTCATAGTAAACTTGACCTTTTTCATTCTGAGTTAAATTTGTCATTTTCAGTATTCCTTATTTGATTGAATCGCCAATCGACCCAATAAGAATATTTTATGCTATTTGAATTGTATATACAAAACAAATAATGTAATTAAATGTATCCTTATTCGCTTGCTCTTACTAGCTTCTAACAGCCATTTTTAGCCCTGTTTAATCTTGGATATACAAATACCCGCCCATAATCAAAACCGCCCTGATACGCATTAAAAAAGCCCCTTGCGGGGCTTCCTATGAATTACTCACAACTATCTAAATATAGATCAATTTTTTTAACAATTTGCTGTGCTTGTTCATAAGCTTTTTTTAGTGTGTCATTTTTGGTTATAGAAAACTCCAACACTAAAGATTTATTATGAAATATTTGTACTTCATTAGCCTTAGATACCAATACAAAAAGATAAGGTGTATTGATTTCTAAATATTCATGCATTTGGCATTCGCCCTCTGCAACAAAGTTTCTTCCTTTGACTAAATACACACCCACATCAAAAAATTTCATAGTTCGATTGGTGGTTTTATACAATCCAGTATAGGAAACTAAAGCATTTTCCTTACTTTCATAGATTCTTGTTATTTCATTAATTACTGCTTTTTCATTTACTTGATATTTCATTTTCAGTATTCCTTATTTGATTGAATCGCCAATCGACCCAATAAGAATATTTTATGCTATTTGAATTGTATATACAAAACAAATAATGTAATTAAATGTATCCTTATTCGCTTGCTCTTACTGGCTTCTAACAGCCATTTTTAGCCCTGTTTAATCTTGGATATACAAACACCCGCCCATAATCAAAACCGCCCTGATACGCATTAAAAAGCCCCTTGCGGGGCTTTATTCTAATTCATTATGTACTCATGGGCTTTTTGAGCTTTTGCTGATGCTGTAAAAATCGCTTTTGTATCAGACTTCAATACTTGCAACCATGATTTTAAATAACATGCATGATTTTCGATTGTATGTTTAACAATCCCAGTTTTAGCACACGTAAACGCGCTAGATAGTTCTGCTATTAGTTCCTCCATTGCATAAGAATTTGACCCAAAGCGCCCGCTTAGATCACGATCTAAACGGCTTTTATTTCCTGTCCAATGGCTTGCTTCATGAAATAGGACTGAATAGAAATACTCAGGCTTAATAAATTGCTCTTTACTTGGTAAAACAATTTTATCGACACTCGGAATGTAATATGCTGAATCACTATTACCGATCTGTATGCAAGCTTTCTTTTCTTGAACTAATTTACTTAAAATAATCTCTCCCTCTTGAATTGGTGAAAATTCTTTTTCGATTTTCTCATCCGAATTTGAAATTGTTACATTTTCAAGTTGAGCAACATTGAATAGATAAAATGGTTTAGCAATTGAATAGCTCTCTTTTTCAATTTCTCCGTTTTCTGCGTTTATTTCTTCTTTTTCAATAGTTTTGTAAAAAACGCAAATTGTAGATTTTTCGCCCTTTCTCACTTTTAAATTTTTTGCTTTAGCTTGTTTGAAAGTAAGCCATTCATTGTATTGATAATCATTTTTTTGCATTGCTGAAGCTAAAATCAAAACATTGATACCATTATAAAAATCACCTGTAATGTGATTTTTTGGAGCAAATAGATCAGCATTTCCAATTTTTTCCCATAACTCTTGGGTTGTTGTAGCTGTTTCCATCAATTCTATAATTTGATTTGTAACGTGTTCATAAATATTCATTTTCAATATTCCTTATTTGATTGAATCGCCAATCGACCCAATAAGAATATTTTATGCTATTTGAATTGTATATACAAAACAAATAATGTAATTAAATGTAT
>NZ_JBWYIS010000020.1:0-32714 GCF_056779945.1 Acinetobacter sp. ANC_7635
TCTATGCAGGCAAAGGCAAGATTGAGATTCAAGCGCAAGGGGATGGTGCTGATCTGATTGCAAGAAAGGGTGTGCAGATTATTTCGACGGAAGATCGAATTGAAATTAAAGCGGCAAAAAAAATAGTGTTGATCGGGGGCGGCTCACAGATTGAAATTAGCAGTTCGGGAGTTTTACCTACCACAGCTGGCAAGTTTGAAGTCAAAGCTGGACAGCATTTATTTACAAGGGGGGCAAATATTATTTCTGAAAAGTATGCTTTACCAAAGATACAAACTCCTTATAGTAATCAAGTGGATTATAAGTGGGGAAAAAGCTCATTAGGTAAAAAGGAAATCTACGTTCTAAATAAAAATAATGACAATTTATTAAAAACTAATTTTGGATTTTTAGATAGTGAAAAAGAAATTAGCTCTTTACGTTTTTATACATCAGAGTCAGAGAGTTTCGTAGCTTTAGGCTTTAATTCTAACTATGTAACTTTAAAACAGAAGGGTCAAGTTGAAGAAAATATAGATGAATTACTAGAAGAAATAGATGATTTCAATGAGTCAGTAGATTTTGATAGTGTTTATGCTAAAGAGGATTTAGAAGATGAGTAATTTAGTCACACTTGTAGCTAAATTTTATGATCATTCTGGTCGATATTTAATTAATTTAAATGTACAGTCTAGGTATAAAGGCTCTTCTAGAGCAAATAGTCAGAAAACAGACTCTAATGGGTTATTTATTTTTCAGGCATCTCCAAATAGAACTGTAGAAATTCTTGTAAAACCTCCAAACTCTGAAAGATATACTATTTTTAAAACGGTAAATAGCTCAATCAAGTCTTCAACTAAATTGCCAATAATAATCAAATTACCAAAAACTCTCGAAGAATATCAAACCAGGTTATTATCAAAACCTGATAATGGTATGGTGGTTACTTTATTTAAAATTGTTGATAGCAACGATAAAGTTATGACTAACTTTCCTGTTAAATCAAGACCTAAGGGAAGGGCTTCTTCTTATGAACGTTACACTAATCAACATGGTATTGTGGAGGTAGTATCTTCTCGTAATAGAGATATTGAAGTTTTAGTGCTAAAGCCAAATGATCAATTTGTTGTGAAAAGTTCAGTTAATTCAAAAAATGGTTCATTACAACCGATTATAATTAAATTAGATGATTCTTATGAAAAGTTTAAAAGTACATCTATTTTGCACTTGTTGGATCGAGATGGGAGTGATTTTTTAGTTCAAAAGACAAAAGTTGAAATGCTATTAGTTCATTCAGGTCAAAAGCAAATTTTATCTATATCAAATGGTAAAATGCCACTTATAACAATGGTAGGTCAGCAGTTGAGATTCACTGTTTTTAAACCTGATGGCAAAGCATTGGAGCCTGTTAACTACTTCGCAAAAAGAGTTAAAGAAAGTCCTGTTGAATTACATTTAGATGTTGATATATCTAATGGGAATACTGCTCAAGGAGATCCAAATGTTACTAGAACGCTAAATAGTGGTGAATGTGCATGTAATAGGGATATTACAATTAGTGAATTTAAAACAATAACAAATAGTTCTACTGCATTAGAGTTCTTAAGCGATCTTAATGAGCAATTTAAGAAACTTAACATGAATAATTGCTTAGAAAAAGCTCACTTTATCGCACATACATTACATGAGACTGCTGGCTATCGTCTTCTAGAAGAAGGATTAGGAGGAAAGCCGGAGAGTAGTGTTTATGATGGTTACAAAGGACGTGGTTTGATGCAGATTACGTACAAGTCAAATTATGAGGGTTATGGAAAGGCTGTTAATGAAGATTTCACAGAAAATAATAAACATCGAATTGCTAAGGAAAAAAAACATGCAGTTGGATCAGCAGTTTGGTATTGGCATCACTCTAAAGCAGGGAATTTATCACCGCATGCTATAAAAAATGATCTAATCGCGACCTGTGCATTAATTAATGGAGGATATAATGGATTTGATGATAGGTTGTCTTATTATAAAAAGGCAGTAGATGCATTTAAAATTAAAAAATGTACTAACATTGAACAGGAAGTTGTAAGACGCTTAGATGATTATACTTCTTTTGAACAAAGTTATATTTACTCTAAGAGGGCAGGTGAGTGTTTTGGGTGGGGATTATGGAATGATCCTCAAGCCAATAAAAAGGGAAAATCAAAAAATGTAGAGCAAGCAAAAAAAGGATATGCTCGATTCCTTGAAATGAGCAAAGATCAAGCATATCCTTTTGGTACTACAAAGGATAAAAAGGGTAACACAATAAGTCGTAAGCGATATGGCTATAGTGCGGATGCAGCAAAATTATTAGCTACTAAAAGGTTAGAAGAACTGTGAAAAAAATCTTATTTATTTATTTTATTCTCGTATCTTGTACTCAAAGCTATTCAAAAAGTAATGATTATTATTGTTTTTCAAATAAGAATACAGTTTTACTGATACCAAGTGACTACCCTAATTTACAATATGTAAAATATTATCCTTATTTAAAGAATATAAAGATATCTAAACCAGTTAAGACTGTAGAGGAAGATATGGGTGAAAACTCTAAACCTGAAATCTACCGTACAATGAATGAAATTATAAATGGTAAAGTTTCAGGGCAATATACATTTATGTCTCAAGGGTATTTATTATACGATGTTACTTATAAGAATTTTAAGACAAAGAAAATAACTCAATTCAATAAAATATCTTTAGAAATCAAGGATATTAACTGCTTGTAGTATTTAGTGATTGTAATATTAATAAAGCCGACTCTCGTCGGCTTTCTATTGTTTAATCTTCCAATACCTTTTCTAGCAACTCTTCACTTGGGGCAAAATAATAAGCTCCGTCTAAAGGCGCAACAAAGTGCAATAAGCGATCATGAATACCATCGCCACTAGTTCCAAACATACGTGTCAGCATACGATCAATACGTGTTAAATCTTTCGTATAAGCGATAAAATACAAACCTTGATCACCACGTCCATCGCCATACGGTAAAGAATGACGAAGAATTTCAAGCTCCTCACCTTCATCATCTTCAACAACGGTTCGAGCCACATGTGCATTGTCAGGTTTAACATCGTCATCAAGCTCTATGCTTTCGAGTTTGGTGCGCCCAATCACTTGCTCTTGTGCATCAACTTTAAGTTTTTTCCATTTATCTAGATCATGACGATAACGTTGAGCAAAAACGAATGAGCCATCAGTGAAAATTCCTGTATTTTCACCTAGTAAAGCTGTTTCAGCACGATCATCTGGAAATTGAGGGTTTTCGGTGCCATCAATAAAACCAGTTAAATCTCGACCATCAAAATTTCGGAAGCACACGCGCTCATCTAAAACCTCAACCAAATCCTGAATTCCTTCAAAAAAAGCTTGGCTTAAGGCAAAGCAAATATCAGTACGCTGTGCTGCGATATGGATCAAAACATCAGCAGGGACCACAGGCATGGTGAAAGAGCCTTGAATTGGTTCAAGCTGTTTAAAACCTTCTGGTTGGTGAGGGTAGAGTTGTGACCAAAGTTCTGGTCCAAAAGCCACCGCAGTTTTAATTTGAGCATGAGGATGTTGAGTAATTAAGCGATCACGAGTCGTAAAGAGATCTTCAAGTTTTTCTTTTAGTTGATCTATTGATAAATCTTTTAAACGCAAAGTGATAAAGCGAGCATGATCTGAGGGTAATGGTAAGATTACGGATTGGGAAGTCATTCATGGCTCCTGAAATTATAATATCCTAATTTTGCTGATCACATTGTGCCTGATCATCATAGTGCTGAACAGACAGACGTTTAAAAAAACATTCAAATTTTAAATCTTAAAAAAGTCGAATTGTCATATAATCTCATCAAAATAAATCTCCCAAATCGTTATGTCTTATCAAATGTGGTTTGCCTACATGCTTGCATGTTGGGTTATTAGTATTTCGCCTGGTGCAGGTGCTATTGCATCAATGTCTAGTGGTTTGAATTATGGATTCAAACGAGGTTATTGGAATGCAATTGGTCTGCAGCTTGCACTTTTGGTTCAAATTGGAGTTGTCGCTGCGGGAGCAGGCGTACTTTTTGCTACGACTCCTTTGGCATTTTTGATCGTCAAATGGTTTGGGGTTGGGTATTTATTATATTTAGCATATTTACAGTGGAAAGCCCCAGTGCAGTCCATCGAAATTCACACTGATTTAAAGCAAAAGTCAGCGATGAAGCTAGTAATCAGCGGTTTCTTTGTCAATATGAGTAATCCAAAAGCAATTGTATTCTTATTGGCAGTATTGCCACAGTTTCTGGATCTTTCAAAGCCTCAATGGCCACAATATCTCATCATGGCTTGTACAATGATTGCTATCGATCTTATCGTTATGGCTGGATATACAGGTCTTGCAGCGAAGGTATTGCGTTTACTTAAATCACCTCGTCAGCAAAAAGTGATGAATCGTACCTTTGCAGGTTTATTTGCAGGTGCGGCTTTTTTATTGAGTTTAGTTCATCAATAAGACACAATGAAATAACGAGTTAGGGTTATTTTATTGAAAATTATAATATTATTTTTGACTATTCTGTTGGGGCTCGGCTTAATTTCAACTCCCTATATCTGGGCGTATTTTTATTTACAGCCTGAAAGTGTGTGGGAATGGATCAAGTTTGTGATGTGGGGCGCGGGTGTTGGCATATGCGCCACATTTGGTCTTACAGTGATTTTAACTTTGATCACCACCCTTATAAAAAAAATGATTGTGGATGATACTTCGCAATATAAGATGTTTTTCAAACAAATGGTTTATTTGATGTGGATTAATGTGGTCTTATTTATCACGGCTGCAATCGGTTTACTATTCGAATGGTTGCCTTTCTATATTGTTGAATATTGGTTTATGCCTGAGACCTTTTTTGGCTTTTGGCATGTGATATGGATAAAAGGCCTCATTAATGTATTGGTTATGGTGGTTTTTTTATTCTCTTGTTATATCTTTCTCTGTCTTCATAAATATTTTATAAAGAAGCAAGATTAATGAATAGCCCAAATAAATCAGGCTATTTTTTTAAATTTTTGAATGATAAAAATCACAGCAAATACGATTGCCATGGTTAATACAATGCTTAAACCTGTCGCAATATTTAAACCTGCACTCGACCATAAGCCCACAGTCACACCAACTTGAGCCACAATAAAAGACCATAGCACCATGTGTTTAGGTGAATGTGCTAAAAGTCTTGCGGTTAATGCAGGTATAACCAATAAAGCACCCATGAGTAATGAACCTACTGCACGTAACGCTAGTACTGTAAATAAGGCAAGAAGCAGCATAAAAATAAGGCGCTGCCATTTCGCATTCACACCTTCACTTACCGCAATATCAGGATCAATCGCAATTTGAATTTGAGATTGCCAACTTTTATAGAGCACAGAGAGTGCAATGACAATCACCACTGCAAATGTCGGTAAGTCGGACCAAGATATTGTTAAAAGATCGCCAAATAAATAACTCAGCAACTCAGGTCTTAGCGCAGGGAGGTGTTGGATGACCAATAGTCCTGAGCAAAGCAGCGTTGCTGAACATAACGCAAGTAATGCATCGTTGGGCAGGCGAGGATCATGCAATACCCAAAGGACTGCGACCAAGAGTAACGCGGTAAACGTAACCCCCATCCATAAGGGGAGGGTGAGTAAGCCAGCAATCGCCACACCCAAGAGAGTTCCATGCGCCATTGTGTCTGCAAAGAATGACATACGACGCCATAACATAAGACAACCAAGCGGTGCAGTTAGAAACACTAACAATGTTCCCATAATCCATGCAGGTAATAGAAGTTGTAACCATTCCATCATGATCTAAGCTTCCGGTTCTGGATGAATATGAGGACGAGGATCGTGTTGACATGGCGTTGCTGTATCACCATGTGCACAATGATCGTGATGATGTTGGTAGAACACTCGATTAGTGCCGAAAATAGCTTGATACTCAGGGTCTTGTTGAATATTTTCAGGCAAACCGCTACAACATATATGTTTATTGAGGCATACCACACGCTGTGTACCTTGCATCACCCACTGCAAATCATGAGAGACGATTAAGATCGAGCAACCGTAGCGCTCAGGTAGACTTCGAACATAATCATAAAGTTCAGCTTCAGATTGAATATCTAAACCTTGCATCGGTTCATCGAGTACCAATAAGTTGGGTTGACGCAGTAGAGCGCGTGCTAAAAGTACACGCTGGCGTTCCCCACCAGACAGCTGTTGGACTTTCGAATCTTGTAATTTTATGATCCCAGTATCTCGAATAATTTCTTGTTTAATCGCAAGATCACACTTTTCTAAATCAAGTAAATCTTTCACTCGAAGTGGCAAGCTGTGGGATGGATTGAACTTTTGAGGGACGTAAGCAAGTTTTAAAGCTTTATGATGTTTAATTTGACCAGAATTGGCCTTCACAATTCCGAGAATCACTTTGATAAGCGTAGATTTACCCGCCCCATTGGGACCAATGAGGGTAATAATTTCTTTGTCATGAATCTGAAAGTCAACATTCTTTAAAATGTCTCTTTCATCAATTCGCACATTAATTTGCTGCAGTTCAATTAATGGCAATGCAGAACTTACTGAGAGCACTGCTGACATAATCCTGAAATCTCAATAATGCTATGTTGAGCCTGAAAATGATCAGACGAAGCCAATTGATCAAGTTGTTGAATCAAACCAAGAGCTGAAGCCTCTTTCACTGTATTGCATTTAGAGCAAATGAGAAAAGCGGCTTGATGTCCAGCACGAGGATGGCAACATGGAATATAGGCATTAATTGAAGTTAAACGATGAATAAAACCTTTTTCGAGCAAAAAATCGAGGGTGCGGTAAACAGTTGGAGGTGCTGCTGGACGTTCAGCATTACCTTTCAATTTCGCCAACAAGTCATAAGCGCCCATAGGGCCTGAAGCCGTTAAAATTAACTCTAAAACTTCTTTGCGAAGCGGAGTCAATTTAGCACCTGAAGCAGCGCAGCTTGCTTCAGCTTCTAATAAACGAGCTTCAACATTCGGGTGATCATGCACACCGTGTAAAGTATCATGATGTTCGTGTGAACATGCGCTCATGGACTGACCTCAAGACTTCGAAAAGGGAAGGGGATATCTCATAAATAGTATCATGAGACCTTGCAACTTACGAACAGCATAGGCATTTTTAACTGTTTGTTATATTATAACGTCAAAATTCGAGTGGTAATTAATTTCATGTTGCGTCTGCTAGCACTATGCTTTACAGCATTATTCACAACCTTGGCTTGGGCACAAGCACCCTTGGTGGTTTCGACACACCCAGTGTATTTGATTGCAAAAGAAATCACTCAAGGTATTGAAGAACCAAAATTGTTGCTAGAAAATCAAACAGGGCATGATGTTCATCTGACCCCTGCGCACCGTAAATTAATTCAAGATGCAGGATTGGTTATTTGGCTTGGTAAAGCGCATGAAGCACCATTAGAGAGTATTTTGGCGAAAAACTCTAAAGCAGTTGCCTTATTGAATACAGGAATATTGCAAACATTGCCGCTTAGAAATAGTCGAGGGGACGTAGTAAAAGGAACTGTCGATACTCATGTATGGTTAGAACCAAATAATGCAGTTCGTATTGGCTTTTTTATAGCGGCATTACGCTCACAACAACAACCTGAGTTTAAAGACAAGTATTGGAGTAATGCTAAACTTTTTGCACATGAGATGCTGAAAACTTCACAAAGTGTAAAACTCAATCATGGTGTTCAGCCGTATTGGTCATTACATGATGCATACCAATACTTGGAGCGTGCGCTGTTGCTAAAATTCGCTGGTGCGATGACAGAAGACCCACATATGGCACCTACAATTGCTCAAATCAAATATTTAAAAGACAATCGCCCACAGCAAAAGATGTGTCTTTTGGCTGAAACTGTAGCTAATAAGAATCAATATAAGTCTCTAGGTCATGTGAATTTTCTCGCAGTTGATGAGAGTTTTGCTAAACACCAGAATTTTATAACAGCATGGCAGACTCTAGCGATACAAGTACGTGCATGTGTAGAAAAAGCACAAAAGTGATGTAAAAACAGCCGATAATTGTATAAGTGCTCAGCAATAAACGATCTAAAAATACCAGACTTAGGTCGGGAAAAGATTGCATGTTCAGGGGTGTAACTCTATAATGCCTGCGATTAAAAATAATCATCAGCTAAACTTGTCAAGCATTATTGCTGTGAGTGGATAATAAATGAGCCGAACTAGTCGCTTGATTGACCGACGATTAGCGAAAGCTTTAGTCATCTTGCAAGCATGTATGATACCTGTTTCAGCCTTGATAGCGTGGGTCTTGAAAGACTCGACTGCGGCTTTGAGTGCAGCATTAGGTGCATTCGTATGTTGGCTAGCCAGTTGTTATTTTTCATGGCAGTCGTTCAGAGCTGCAGGTGCAAGAGCTTCGAAACAGGTTCTATCGAATATGTATCGGGGGTTGCTCGGTAAGTTTGGAATTGTGATTGTTGGCTTCATTTTGATTTTAATCAATGTGAAACCGTTGTCAGCGGTCGCATTGTTTTGTGGTTTCATACTCGTTCAGACCATGTCGTGGGTCGCACCTTTTTGGGCGTCGCGTCTATCAAAATGAGTTGAATTGCAACGAAAAATTGAAAAGTTTTTTAGATGTTTAACGAGATATCAAGCAGCACGCGATATTCGTTAACTCTAATTTGTATTTGACATTAACCAGGTGTGATTTATGGCTGCTGAAGAACATACCCTTACCTCGTCTGAGTATATTCAGCATCACTTAACGAACATGACCTATGGTAAAGCACCAGATGGTACGTGGAAGTTAGCTGAGACTGCTGAAGAAGCGAAAGAGATGGGGTTCACTGCTATTCACTTGGATTCTATGGGTTGGTCAATCGGCCTTGGCGTCATTTTCTGTTTGTTGTTCTGGTTAGTAGCGAAAGCTGCAAACTCTGGTGTTCCGACCAAGTTCCAGGCTGCAATTGAAATGATCGTTGAGTTTGTTGACTCAAGTGTTCGTGATACCTTTCATGGTAAATCACGTTTAATCGCGCCTCTAGCTCTTACCATCTTCGTGTGGATTTTCCTCATGAACTTGATGGACCTTATCCCTGTTGACTGGATTCCTTATACAGCTCAACACATAATTGGTGGGCTATTCGGTATCGACCCGCATCATGTTTACTTCAAAATCGTTCCTTCTACTGACCCTAACGTAACCCTTGGTATGGCGTTATCAGTATTTGCGTTAACTATTTTCTATAGTATCCGTGAAAAAGGTCTTGTCGGTTTCGGTGCAGAATTTGCGCTTAACCCATTCAATCCAAGTAACCCATTTTTAAAAGCATTATTAATTCCAGTAAATATTCTTCTTGAATTAGTAACTTTTATCGCGCGTCCAATTTCATTGGCTCTCCGTTTGTTCGGTAACATGTATGCGGGTGAATTGATCTTCATTTTGATCGCATTATTACCGTTCTGGATTCAATGGGCGTTGTCTGTGCCTTGGGCAATCTTCCATATTCTTGTTATCACGTTACAAGCATTCATCTTCATGATGTTAACGATCGTGTATATGAGTATGGCTAGCGAGAAGCATTAATTAATATTTGCTCGACTACACTATGTAGTTGGGCTAAAGTTTTTTTGTTTGATTTAAACTCAACCTCTGAGGATTTTTTCATGGATTTAGTAGTTGGCTTATCTGCTGTTGCAGCTGCTCTTTTAATCGCGTTCGGTGCTTTAGGTACTGCGATCGGTTTTGGTCTTTTAGGTGGTCGCTTCCTTGAAGCTGTTGCTCGTCAACCAGAATTGGCTCCACAACTTCAAACTCGTATGTTCTTAATCGCGGGTCTTCTTGATGCTGTGCCTATGATCGGTGTTGGTATTGGTTTGTTCATTATCTTTGCAAATCCGTTCATCGGCCTAGTAGGTTAATTAGCTAAATTCCGAAATCAACTATTTGAGGAATAGCAATGAATATTAACTATACTCTGTTTGGTCAAGCGATTGCGTTTGCGATCTTTGTCGCATTCTGTATGAAATTCGTTTGGCCTCCACTAATCAATGCGATTAGTGAGCGTCAGCGTAAAATTGCTGATGGCTTAAATGCAGCTGAAAAGGCGAAAGCTGATCTTGCAGATGCGCAAGCTCAAGTTAAAGCTGAATTAGATGCAGCGAAAGCACAAGCGGCTCAATTGATCGAACAAGCGAACCGTCGTGCGGCTCAATTGGTTGAAGAAGCTCGTACTCAAGCATCTGCTGAAGGTGAGCGTATTCGTCAACAAGCGAAAGAAGCTGTTGACACAGAGATCAATGCTGCTCGTGAAGAATTACGTCAACAAGTTGCAGCTCTTGCTGTTGCTGGTGCAGAGAAAATTCTGAACCAACAAGTTGATGAAGCAGCTCACAATGCCATGCTTACTCAGCTGGCTGCTAAACTTTAAGCGAGGCGATTATGGCTGAACTCTTGACGTTAGCACGCCCGTACGCTAAAGCAGCATTTGCTTTCGCTTCTGAGCAAGGTGCAACTGACAATTGGTCAAATGTGTTACAAGTGCTTAGTGCTGCGGTGCAAGATGAAGCATTTTCCGCTTACTTGAGTCGCCCTGAGCTTACTCCTGTGGAGCAAGTAAGTTTATTTGCTAAGGTTTTAGGTGCAGATCAAACTGCTGAAGTGTCTAACTTTTTGACACTTTTGGCTGAAAATGATCGTTTAACTTTGTTACCTGAGATTGAAGCAGAGTACGAACTTCTTAAATCACAAAATAACAATGTGGTAGATGTCGTGATTGAATCTGCATTACCACTTTCTGCTGAACAAGAGCAATTACTTGCATCTGCGTTAGAGAAACGTTTCAACGCAGCTGTAAATGTTTCAGTAGAAGTTAACCCAGCGTTAATCGCGGGTGTTGTTATTCGTGCAGGCGACCAAGTGATAGATGATTCTGCGCTTAATAAGCTTGAAAAAATGCGGACTCGTCTTCTTGCATAATTGCGTAAAAAGAAGACTGAACTTAATAAAGATTGAGGTATAGCGCAATGCAACAACTGAATCCATCCGAGATCAGTGCGCTCATTAAACAGCGTATCGGCGATCTGGACACCAGCGCGACCGCTAAGAACGAAGGAACCATTGTTATGGTTTCCGACGGTATTGTGCGTATTCACGGCCTTGCTGATGCAATGTACGGTGAAATGATCGAATTCGACGGCGGCTTATACGGTATGGCACTGAACCTAGAACAGGATTCAGTGGGCGTCGTTGTTTTAGGTAACTACTTAAGCCTTCAAGAAGGTCAAAAAGCTCGTTGCACAGGTCGTGTATTAGAAGTTCCGGTTGGTCCAGAACTTTTAGGCCGTGTAGTAGATGCTTTGGGTAACCCAATTGATGGTAAAGGCCCAATTGATGCAAAATTAACTGATGCAGTTGAAAAAGTTGCACCAGGCGTAATTTGGCGTCAATCGGTAGATGAGCCTGTACAAACTGGTTATAAATCAGTTGATACAATGATTCCAGTTGGTCGTGGCCAACGTGAATTAATCATCGGTGACCGTCAAACTGGTAAAACAGCAATGGCGATCGATGCGATCATCGCACAGAAGAATTCTGGCATTAAATGTATTTACGTTGCAGTTGGTCAAAAACAATCAACTATCGCAAACGTTGTACGTAAGTTAGAAGAAACTGGCGCTATGGCGTATACGACTGTTGTAGCAGCAGCGGCAGCGGATCCAGCAGCAATGCTTTTCCTTGCTCCGTACTCTGGCTGTACAATGGGCGAATACTTCCGTGACCGCGGTGAAGATGCGTTAATCATTTATGATGACTTATCTAAACAAGCAGTTGCGTATCGTCAAATTTCATTGCTTTTACGCCGTCCACCAGGTCGTGAAGCGTATCCAGGTGACGTATTCTATCTTCATAGTCGTCTACTTGAACGTGCTTCTCGAGTATCTGCTGACTATGTTGAGAAATTCACTAACGGTGAAGTTAAAGGCCAAACTGGTTCATTAACTGCATTACCGATTATTGAAACTCAAGCGGGTGACGTATCTGCATTCGTACCAACGAACGTAATTTCGATTACTGATGGTCAGATCTTCTTAGAAACATCATTATTCAACGCAGGTATTCGTCCTGCTGTGAACGCGGGTATCTCTGTATCTCGTGTTGGTGGTTCTGCTCAAACTAAGATCATCAAAAAATTGTCTGGTGGTATCCGTACTGCTTTAGCACAATATCGTGAATTGGCTGCGTTTGCTCAGTTCGCTTCTGACCTTGATGAAGCAACTCGTAAGCAACTTGAGCATGGTCAACGTGTAACTGAATTAATGAAGCAAAAACAATATGCTCCATATTCAATTGCTGACCAAGCTGTGTCTGTATATGCATCTAACGAAGGCTACATGGCTGACGTAGAAGTGAAGAAAATTGTAGACTTTGATGCTGCATTAATTTCTTACTTCCGTTCTGAACATGCTGCGTTAATGCAACAGATCGATGAAACTGGTGATTGGAACAAAGACATCGAAGCAGCATTCAAAGCTGGTATTGAAAGCTTTAAAGCGACTCAAACTTACTAATTTTCAAACTGTTGAAATTTAGTGTCGGTTTGGTTCACGGAATCAACCTTCGAGGGCTCGAAAGGGCCTTCGAATACTAGGTTAAGCGTATGGCAAATTTAAAAGAAATTCGCGCCAAAGTAGCTAGTATCAAAAGCACGCAGAAAATTACTCGCGCGATGCAGATGGTAGCAGCTTCTAAGATGCGTCGTGCGCAAGAGCGCATGGCTCAGGGCCGTCCGTATGCCGAAAATATGCACCGTGTAATTGCTCATTTAGTACAAGCGAACCCTGAATATAAACATCGTTATATGGTTGAACGCCCAGTTAAGCGCGTTGGCTATATCATCGTGTCATCAGATCGCGGTCTTGCTGGTGGTTTGAACATTAACTTGTTCAAGAAAGTGGTAAAACACGTTCAACAGCAACAAGAGCAGTCAATTGAAGTTCAATTTGCTTTGATTGGTCAAAAAGCGGTTTCGTTTTTTAAAAACTACGGCGGTAAAGTACTTGGTGCAACCACTCAAGTGGGTGACACTCCAAGTCTTGAACAGTTGTCTGGTTCTGTACAAGTCATGTTGGATGCATACGATAAAGGCGAATTAGATCGCATTTATTTGGTGTCTAACGGCTTTGTGAATGCCATGACTCAAAATCAAAAAATCGAACAACTTGTTCCTTTAGCAGCTGCTGAAGATGACAAGACTCTTAACCGCCAATACGGTTGGGATTATATTTATGAACCAGAAGCTGAAGAGCTTTTAAATGGTTTATTGGTTCGTTATATCGAGTCTGTGGTATACCAAGGTGTGATCGAAAACATCGCGTGTGAGCAATCTGCTCGTATGGTTGCAATGAAAGCTGCAACGGATAACGCGGGTGAATTGATCAAGAACCTACAACTTATTTATAACAAGCTGCGTCAAGCCGCGATTACTCAGGAAATTTCTGAGATCGTTGGTGGTGCCGCTGCCGTTTAACATTATTTTGAATTGAGGAGACAGCAATGAGTAGCGGTCGTATCATTCAGATCATCGGCGCGGTTATCGACGTCGAGTTTGAACGCAACAGTGTTCCTAAGATCTATGACGCTCTTCAGGTTGATGGCACTGAAACTACATTAGAAGTTCAGCAACAACTTGGTGACGGCGTTGTACGTACAATTGCGATGGGATCTACAGAAGGTCTTAAGCGTGGTTTGAACGTAACTAACACTAACGCTCCGATCTCTGTACCAGTTGGTCCAGCGACGCTTGGTCGTATCATGGACGTTCTTGGTCGCCCGATCGATGAAGCTGGTCCTGTTGCAACTGAAGAGCGTTTACCGATTCACCGTCAAGCGCCTTCTTATGCAGAACAAGCTGCTTCTACTGACCTTTTAGAAACTGGTATTAAAGTCATTGACTTACTTTGCCCGTTCGCTAAAGGTGGTAAAGTTGGTCTGTTCGGTGGTGCCGGTGTTGGTAAAACTGTAAACATGATGGAGTTGATCAACAACATCGCTAAAGCGCACTCAGGTTTATCTGTATTCGCTGGTGTTGGTGAGCGTACTCGTGAAGGTAACGACTTCTATCACGAGATGAAAGACTCTAACGTTCTTGACAAAGTAGCAATGGTTTACGGTCAGATGAACGAGCCACCAGGTAACCGTTTACGCGTAGCGTTAACTGGTCTTACTATGGCTGAGTACTTCCGTGATCAAAAAGACGAAAACGGTAAAGGCCGTGACGTATTATTGTTCGTAGACAACATCTACCGTTATACACTAGCAGGTACTGAAGTATCAGCACTTCTAGGCCGTATGCCATCTGCAGTAGGTTACCAACCGACACTTGCAGAAGAGATGGGTGTTCTTCAAGAACGTATTACTTCTACTAAGTCTGGTTCGATTACATCTATCCAAGCTGTATACGTACCTGCCGATGACTTAACGGATCCATCTCCAGCGACTACGTTCGCTCACTTAGATGCGACAGTTGTATTGAGCCGTGACATCGCTTCACAAGGTATTTACCCTGCGATCGATCCACTTGACTCTACTTCACGTCAATTAGATCCATTAGTTGTTGGTACTGAGCATTACGAAATCGCTCGTTCAGTTCAAAACGTTCTTCAACGTTATAAAGAATTGAAAGACATTATCGCAATTCTTGGTATGGACGAATTGTCAGAAGAAGACAAGCTTACTGTATACCGTGCACGTAAGATCCAACGTTTCTTCTCTCAACCGTTCCACGTAGCAGAAGTGTTTACTGGTGCTCCTGGTAAACTTGTACCGCTTAAAGAAACTATTCGTGGCTTTAAAGGTCTTCTAGCTGGTGAATACGATCACATCCCAGAACAAGCGTTCTATATGGTTGGTGGTATTGACGAAGTTATTGCTAAAGCCGAGAAACTTTAATTAGCTACCTAATTTAGGAGGTTCTCATGGCGACTATGCAATGTGACGTTGTAAGTGTTAAAGAGTCTTTGTACTCAGGCACTGTAACTATGCTAATTGCTAAAGGTGCTGGTGGTGAGTTAGGTATTATGCCTGGCCATGCTCCACTAGTAACTTTACTTCAACCGGGCGCGATTCGCGTTCAGTTGGAGAATGGTACAGAAGAATTAATCTATGTATCTGGTGGTGTTCTTGAAGTTCAACCGCACGTTGTTACGGTTCTTGCAGATACTGCAGTCCGTGCAGAAAATTTAGATGAAGCTGCAATCGTTGAAGCACGTAAAAATGCTGAAACTTTGTTAGCAAATCAAAAGAGCGATTTGGACGCTGCTGCTGCTTTGGCTGCGCTTGCAGAAACAGCTGCACAGTTGGAAACCATCCGCAAAATCAAAAACCGCGCTCAATAAGAGAGGGTTCGAGATTGAAAAACCACCCGAAAGGGTGGTTTTTTTATGGGTTATTGTAAGTTTGAAAAACTTGTGCTAAACATAATTTACTGATAATAAGTTAAGGGTTTTACAATGAAAACAATCAATGATTCTATTGTGGATAATCCTGTCATAAAAATAATTTCAATAATTGTACTAATGTTACAGTTAGTTTTTTTTATGTGTTTAGCAATATCTAATTTGACACAAGGAAATTTACATTTCATTTCAGATATTTCTAAGTTTTTTCTAGCATTTTATTTCATGTATCAGTTAATTGAAAATCCGAACTTTTTTAGAAAAACACATGATTTAAAATCACTAATTCGTTTTCTGAGAAAAAAAATTAATTTCATAATGGTAAATCAAATCAAAAACCTCGCTCAATAAAAGACAGTTCAAGATTGAAAAACCACCTGTAAGGGTGGTTTTTTTATGAATGTTATCTGAAATTCAATAGTTAAGTAACAGACTGAGAGATTGTGTAATATTCATCCTTTTTCAAAGATTTTAATGATAGCTTGGATAAGTAAGCATGAGGGTAATAAATTATTTTCATGTTTGATAATGAAGGATTGTTTTGATCCAAAGCATTAATAAATTTATTGGCATGAAGGGAAGAATTATGAGTTATCAATCCATTAACCCATTTACCAATACTGTATACAAAGAATATCCATCACACCAACAACAAGATATTGATCGTGCTTTGGATTCAGCCGAATCTATTCTTAAATCAGATTGGGTAAAAAATGTAGATGATCGCGTAAAAGTTTTACAACGTTTGGCAGCATTATTTAGAGAGAAAAAGAGTGAATTAGCCAAACTCATTACTTTAGATATGGGTAAGCTCATTGAGCAAAGTGAAGGTGAAATCGAATCCTGTGCTCAAATTGCTGAGTACTATGCAAAAAATACTGAACAATTTCTGAAATCAGTCCCCTATAAAACTGAGTTAGGTGAAGCTTGGGTGGAGCATCATCCATTAGTTATTATCATGGCTGTCGAACCATGGAATTTCCCATTTTATCAATTGGTCCGTGTATTTGCACCAAACTGTGGTATTGGAAATCCAGTATTGGCCAAACATGCAGGTATCGTTCCGCAATGTGCTGAAGCATTTGAAAAACTTGTATTAGAAGCAGGAGCGCCTAAAGGTGTTTGGACTAATCTATTTATCAATACCGATCAAGTCTCAGATATTATTGCAGACAAACGTGTGCGTGGTGTTGCATTAACTGGTTCATAAGGAGCGGGTAGTGCGGTCGCTGCGCAAGCAGGCAAACACATTAAAAAGTCTACGCTTGAATTGGGTGGGAATGATGTCTTTATCGTGCTGGATGATGCGGACTTAAACAAAGCGATTGAGATTGGTTGTAAAGCACGTGTAAATAATACAGGGCAGGTGTGTACTGCAGCAAAACGATTTATTTTGCATAAAGACATCGCTGATCAGTTTAGAACGGGTTTAATTGAAGCATTTAAAGCGCTGAAAATTGGCGACCCATTAGACCGTAGTACCACACTGGGACCACTCTCATCGGAAAGTGCGCTTAAAAACTTGATTAAACAAGTGGATAAAGCAGTTCAGCAGGGTGCATCATTGGTTATTGGTGGAAAAGCAATTGATCATGATGGTTATTTCTATGAGCCGACAATTTTAGAAAATATTAGTCGAGATAATGAGGCTTGGTACGAAGAATTCTTTGGGCCAGTTGCTCAGATTTATGTTGCGGAAAATGAGGATGAAATCGTTGAAATCGCCAATGATTCTAATTATGGTCTTGGGGGTGTCATTCACTCTCAAGACATAGAGCGTGCAAAAAAATTAGCTTCGAGAATTGAAACAGGAATGGTGTGGATCAATTGGTTAACGGATACAGCTCCAGAATTACCATTTGGTGGCGTAAAGAATTCTGGTTATGGTCATGAACTGGCAGATTTAGGTTTTCATGAATTTGTACAAAAAAAATTAGTGGTGGTGAAACAATAGAGTCTTTGAAATAAAGCGATCTTCGGGTCGCTTTATTATTTGGAGTCTAAGATTAAATGGTGATATTCACCTGCACCTTTTATCTTAATATGATGTATTTCATCAAACCCTTCCTCAAAATCAGGTACTTCTAACTTCTTATATGTTGCTCGAACACCGACTTCAGGAATATTGGCTTTACCGCTTCGTTGACCATTGCGTTCTAGCGTACTTTTCAAATCTGTTTCAAAGTAATATGAAATCACTTCAAAACCTGCTGCTTTGGCACGTTGAATATAACGAGCACGGTCTGCTTTGGTTGGGTTGGTATTGTCGATCACCGTTTTGGTTTTAGAGGCTAGACATGCTTCAAAGATCATGTTTTCCCGATGGCGAGTTTTTAGCATGTCTAAGTTAATTCTTAAATGTGAATGCGCCAAATGTAAAAGATAGTAGCTTGATTTGCCTGAAGCTTGAACTCCAGTGAAGATGATCAGTTGCATGGTTCAATTACATTAAAAGTATAAAGCTGAATTAAATCACGGCTTAGACTTTGCTACAATTCAGGTATAAGTCTAATAAATCCAAATAAAATAATGTATCGTCAAAGTCTAATTATCGCGCTAAGCATATTTATCTTCAGTCAGCTCACCGCATGTCAAAATTATTATTTAAGTCAGCCCAATGAACCTACTGAAGCGGCCTTGGTTGCCAACTCGTATAAAAATGGTTTAAGTGCTGAAATCGAGTTGGATTATCTCAGCGTATTTCAAAATCTGAGACAAGCATATCGTCGATGTATCGGTTTCACACGTGATGATGACCTAGTCTTTACTGAAAACAAGCTTGAAGAGCATATTGAAATGGCAACCCTATTTGCTCGAACAGAACGTGGTGAATACGTTCATAAGGCAACTGTAGAAAAGCTATCACCTACGTTGACAAGATTTACCTTGTATTTGCCTCAACGTTATCCTTTTCCCAATGCACGTTTTGAACAGGATATTAAACGAGCATTGGGCAAAGATGAATACTGTAATATTTAAACCTTGTTAAGCCCCATCTGAACTCATTTGTTCAGGATATTCCTTGCGTTTACCACCTTCATAGCTTGCAAAACGGGGTGTTTCACGTGAAAACGTTGGAGCATCACTTGGCCAAGGCCAGTCACCAAAATGGGTCTCACGATATCGTTTGAATGCAACATCAAGTTCTTCTTTGCTGTTCAATACAAAAGGCCCTCGCATTGCAACTGGTGCACCAATAGGTTCTCCTTCTAACCATAAGATTCTCGCTTCTTGATCACCTGCTTCAAGTTGAATTTCGGTGTCAGCTTTAAGCTCTACAAGATGTTTGAATTGAATGGTTGAATCAGCAATATTTAAAGTTGAACCCTGATAGAAGTAAGCAAATCGAGTAGAGGTCGCGGTCGTGGCTGGAATTTCAAGGTGTGCGCCAGCTTCTAAAGTAATTAAGTATATATTCACTTTATTTTCTGCTGCAGCTGCCCAAGAGTGTGGTGGGCGACTTAATGCATTTTGATTTTGATATTGTCCTGAAATAACTCGTACATCAATGCTGCGAGACTGGTGATCAGTCACTTTCACATGAGGAATTTGTTCACGCCAAAACATTTTATAATCAGCAGGTTGTTTTTTTTGTTCTGGAGATGAGTTAAACCAAATTTGAAATAATTCAAAAGGATTCTCTCGATCCTGATGAATTAACGGGAACATTTCACAGTGTTCAACACCATTTCCCGTACTTAGCCATTGCACATCGCCTGTAGCATATCGTCCACCATTACCCAAGGAATCAAAATGATCGACATAACCTTGTTCCACTAAAGTAATGGTTTCAAAACCCGTGTGTGGATGTTCGGGAAAGCCGGGAACAACACTACCATAATACATATTGAATTCTTGATTGATTGCAGGATGAACTGGTCCCATTTCAGCATTCCCGGCAGGGTAGTGATCAATATGATGAGCAGTAAAGATGAAAGGATCTTTTAAATCTAAACGAAAAGTAATAGGAGTTATATTATAGATGGGTGAGGTAGACATGCCGACTCCATGATATTTGAATTATTTAAGATCCAAATTAAAGACAAATCACTCACTCCACCATCTCTATTTTGTGAGAATAATGTATATCAATCCTCGGCTTGATTATTTTCTGTAGATGATCCGGACTGAGTCAAAAGCATACTGGCTAATTTCACCATTTCACCTTGGATATTACCCATTTGCTTTTCTAAAGCTGCAAAATCGATGTTGTTTAAATTCACTTGGCCGTTTAGTAATGGTGAAGCTAATACATTTTCATTTGCCGTTAAAATATTAGAACGAATCTGGGCAATTTCTTGGCTTTTTAGGTCAAGTCCTGTCAATGCCTCATTAAATCCTAGTAATTGAGATTTCAAACTTTGCACTGACTGATCTAGCTTTTGTGGATCTTTATTATTTACAGCTTCTTCTAAATCAGATTGTAGCTGTTGAATTTGCTCAATATATCCACCGGCTTTCAGTTGTACATCTGCCACATCACGTACAATATAAAACATATTGCCTGACTTTAAGTCAGCTGGATCAGTGACTTGGACAGGAGAAGATTCTTCAGCATTAGCTGCTGTTGATTCCTTTTCTTGATCGGGTTGGGTTTGCGGCTGACAACCTAACATCACGAGACCGAAGCCAAATAATGCAAAAGGGGTAATAATGCTTTGAAATACTTTCATTAATAAAACCAAATCGTTAATCACTTCATTCCAAGATACGATACAAATATGAGTTAAATCTGAATATTTGCAAAGCAATAACAAAAATTTTAATGTGAAAGAGTAACTTATGATTTTGACAGATTAATGAAGATATTTATTGAATTGAATAAGAAATAATCAAGTGACAAGATCGTCACTTGATCTTGATGAGATTATTTCGCCAGTTCAGCATTAATTGCATCAACAATACGCGCATCATCTGCAGTGATGTCTGGTGCAAAACGAGCAACGACTTCCCCTGTTTTTGAAACTAAGAATTTCTCAAAATTCCATAATACTTCAGGGGGATTATTAGGCGTTAAACCATAATCAACCAGATCTTTCCACCAAGGCCCTTCACCAATACGCTCTGGAATGGCATTTGTTAAAGTTTCATATAGCGGATGTTTATTCTCCCCAACCACTGGAACTTTCGCAAAAAGAGGGAAGTCCACTTGATAATTTACTGAACAAAATTGTTCAATCTCTTCATTGCTTCCTGGTTCTTGTTCAAGAAAGTCATTGGAAGGAAAACCAAGAATTTCGAATCCTTGTTGTTTTTTTTCACTATAGAGTTTTTGCAGACCTTCGTACTGAGGTGTAAGGCCACATTTAGACGCTACATTCACGATCAATAATACTTTGCCTTCGTATTGTGATAAATCAACAGGCTGCCCCTGAATTGTATTTACTGGAATGTTATATACTGAAGCCATTTCAATGTCCTAATCATAAAGTACTTAAAATATGTAGATTGAAAATACCATGGCATATAGATCTCACCAAGGTGTCTACAGTGAAAAAAAACAGGCCTGACGGCCTGCTTTATGAGTTAAGATTTTGTCCCGACTTGGTTTTTAAGATTCTGCATGTCCTGTAACAAGCTTTGTTGTAACTCAACAGCTTTCTTTTGTAGTTCAGTGATTTCATTCATATCAGGCTTTTCTTTAACACCTGCTTCTGCGAGGTCCAATCCAAGCTCATTCGATTCTTTCATTTTATCTCGAAGAGATGCTCCTTCAGTACTTTTGAGCGCAAGTTTATCCAGATCATCATTAAATTGATCCACATAGTGATCCATTTTCTCGACCACTGCGTCTAACTCAGCTTTGTTATTGTTTTGTGCAGCTTGCGTTACTTCATTTTGAAATGCCAAAGCCTCTTGGGCTTTCGTATTTGAAATTTGATCCAGTAAATCTAAGTCATGTTGAATATCTGCATTTACATTGGTACTTAATGTATTGCTTTGAACTGTTTCAGCGGCAGTAGGTGAGGATTGATCGTTAGACTTTTTATCACAAGCGGTTAGAAAAACAGCTGTAGTGCATAGTGATGCAATGAGAAGTTTTTTCATAATTTATCCTTTTTATATGCTCGGTTCAATGCACTCACATTCACGATGAAGCACATTAAAAAATATTCAGTTAACCCGTTGATGGGAAAATTCAAGCATTTACGATCTCATAGCTCACACACAGCTTCTAGTGTTGTTTTGTAGAGGAATCCCTGTAAAAAAGTGAAAAGTGTTTTAAAATAGAACAGCACTCTACTTAATTTTTTAAGTAAAAATCTCAGACTTAGATGGCTGTTCTGCAGTCATTAACAATGAAGGGGGAGTGTGTTTCATGGAATGAAAAAGTCTAAAAATTGATGAAAACTTGATCTTAACGATTAAATAAAAATTAGGATGAAAATATGACATTTGAAAAAAAGCATTTGCTCTGGGCTTTATCATTGCCAGTCATTGCTGTATTGATTTGGTCGTTGAATATAGCCATTACACGATATGTTGCAGAGTATATTTCACCTGTCAGTATTAGTTTTTATCGTTGGATTATTGCTTTTTTGATTTTAACACCCTTTATCCTGCCTAAAGTCATCAAACAGCGTACTTTGGTACGACAAAATATAGTGAAATTAGCAGTGCTGAGTGCATTTGGTATGGTGCTTTATCAGGGGTTGGCTTACACCGCAGCACATTACACGACTGCAACCAATATGGGCATAATTAATGCCTTTATTCCAATTTTCACCATTTTTGTTTCACTGATGATTTTAAAAGAGTTTCCAACTCGATTTGCAGTGGTGGGTAGTATTTTATCATTTATCGGGCTGATTTATGTCATCGGTCAGGGGCGTCTAGATACACTGATGCATCTGGGTGGGCATTGGGGCGACATGATTATGATCGTCGCGGTATTCTTCTATGCTTTTTATGGTGTATTTCTCAAAAAGTGGCAACTCGAGCTCCCTTTAATGATTAGTCTTTATATTCAGATTGGTTTTGCAGTGTTGTACCACTTACCATTCGTTGCCGTATTGGGTCTCGATGCAATTGATCTGGATAACGGCTTGAGCGTGTTATATGCGGGAATTTTCCCTTCGATTATTGCGCCGTTAGTATGGATGTTGGCTGTTCAACATTTAGGCCCAAATCGAACCAGCATCTTTATGAACTTAATGCCAATCTTTACCGCCATCATTGCTTATGTTTGGTTAAAAGAAGCATGGACGATTTATCACAGTTTAGGCGGAATCGTGATTTTGATAGGTATTGCTTTAGCACAGAAAAAAACTTCATTCATAAAGGCTAAGAGTGTTTAAAAAACAGACAATCGATTTATTTTTTTATTATACTTAAAATCTATAAAAGCTTATTGATCTAAATTAACTATCATTAGGCTTTTTAAAAAGTAAAATTAATAATTAAAAATAGGTACTTAATTATATCAATTGAACTAATAATTAATCTTTATAAGAAAAATGATGATTTGAAACTCTAAGTCTTAGTAATTGTGTAATATTTTTTTTTGTAGCATAATATGCGTACTGCAGAGAAAGCGATAATACACTCTTTTTTCTGTACAGATGAATTTCTGAACCCTCTGGATGTGATTAGCACATCCTTTTATATGCTCAGTCAATACCTTTATGACTGAGCTTTTTTTTGTCTTAAATAATAAGTTTTAAGTCTCAGCATATCATGCTTTTTAAGCACGAATGACATCACCTGTTTCTGCATCTAATATTCGGCTAGGTTCTTGGCTCAGGCCTAAATCTCCATTTAAATAATTTAATTCAGCACCAAAGTACTGATTGACTTCTTGCAATGAGCGAGCGGGGTCTAAACCAGCAGGATTTGCACTGGTTGAAACAATGAACCCATCAAATGCGTTACACAGTGCGATGCAAAGAGGATGGTTGGTGACTCGGATAGCAACCTTAGGATGTTTGCCTCGAATCCAAAGTGGTATTTGCTCATCAGCTGGGAGAAGCCATGTGGTGGCGCGATCTTGATAAGATGTTTGTGACCAACTTTCAATCACCGCATCACGGCGGTCTTGAGGAAGCTTTGATAATAAATGTTCAACCTGACTGACTTGACCAGCCAATAAGATCACCCCTTTTTCGATAGGACGTTGTTTTAATCTTAAAATTTCTTTAAAAGCATTTTCATTAAAAGGGTCGCAACCTAAGCCCCATACTGCTTCTGTAGGATAAGCCAAAACGTGACCTTGTTTTAGACATTGAGCAGCCTCAGCAACTGAGGTTGTTAACATAAGCGTTCACCATTCTCTTGATTGAAAAGACTATTGTGAACCTTAATTTTAATTACGGCAACGTAGGTATAACCCAGATTGTTGAATACAGCGTCCTAAAAGTTCTAACTCCATCAAGTGGCTGGTGAGTGTCGCGGTGTCTAAATCAAGGGTTGCTGCAATTTGATCGAGATCGCGACCAACCCAATCTAATTGTTGAAATACAGCTAACAAATGTATAGGAATCGAATGCTCATCATCCTCATGCTTACTTAACTTTGGACGGTCTACTGAATGAGCTATTTCGTCATTTTGGAATTCATTAGGATTGTTTTTTCGTGACAGTGATGCTTGATGATGTTGCCATTGAGTCGGCAGGGCTAAATCTTCAATGATCTGATCAGGATGATCAACTAAGATGGCACCTTCACGAATCAACTGATGGCAACCTTGATGAAATTCACTATAAATATGACCTGGAATTGCAAAGGTCGTTTTACCTTGATTTGCAGCAGCTTGGGCCGTAATTAATGAACCACTGCCCAATTGAGCTTCCGCTACCAATATTCCTAAACTTAAGCCACTTACGATTCTATTTCTGCGTGGAAAATTATGCTGAAGCGGTTTTGTACCGGGTAAAAACTCAGAAATGATGGTCCCGTTCTGCTTCAAGATTTGATCATGTAATGGGCGATTTTGTGATGGGTAAATTAAATCTAATCCTGTACCGATAACGGCGATTGTTCTGCCATGTTGCAAAGCACCCTGATGGGCTGCTTCATCAATCCCTTGTGCTAATCCACTCGTGATATAAAAACCTTGATCACTCAGATAATACGCAAAATCATATGCGACTTGTTTGCCATGTGGACTTGGTTTACGGCTTCCAACAATGGCAATTTGTGCTTCAGATAAATGTTGTGCTTTACCTTTCCCAAATAAAATTGGGGGGCGGTCATGATAGGGCATCAATTGCTGAGGATAGTCTGGATCTTGCTCAGTGAGCATAAAATCAGAATGTTGATGAATTTGATGCAGAATTCGCTCAAATTCTTGTTGCTGTTGATCAGAGAAAAATTGAGATGCACGCTCGATATGGTTTTTATGTAAGTTGAGCTGATGCCATTGATGTAGATGATTTTGCTGTACAGCATCTTGAGCTGAACCAAAATGCTGAACAAGTTTTTGATACGCACTGAGTGAATGTTGAACGAGATACCAGAGTTTAATATAAGCCAACTGATGGTCGTTAATCTCGCTCAACATATCTGCACCTAATTTTAATTTTCAACCATTGGTGATGGTTCTAATACAGCACCCACTTTAATTGGGAGTGCGCTGTCTAGCACGTAAGCGTAACTTAGTTGATCGAAAGTTTTAAAAATCATTAAATTGCCCACACGCTGATTAGGCAGTTGAATATTTTCTTTGGTCTTCGGATCTTTAACCACTTCGCCTTGTTGGAAAATACTTAACACGTGACCATTTTTTGCACCGTGAACGCTTCCGCGGTTAATGGTGACAACACTATGTTGAGCTGCTGTACCAATAGAACCCATAACACGAATCACTTGACCGCCTGGCTGAATATCCGTTGTTGCCGTTGGATAGAAGAGGCTTGGTAATTCATTTTGAAATTTAGGTAAAACGTAATCACCGCGACGAACTTCGGCATTAAAACTTTGTTTAAGCTCTAAAGTTGAAATTTCATTTTCGTTGGCAACAGCGACTGCAGTAGCTACCTCAATCAGTTCAAGTGCACCTGTGTACTTTTTCCCTTTTTCATCTAAGAAAACATACGGTTCAGCTTCACGATAAACACCGTAGCTTTGTCCAGGGTTAATCCCTTGACCACGTGCATAAACTGTTTGACCTTCCCCAGCAACGATACGACGATCTGCCGAACCGAGAATATAAGGTGTGCTTTGCAAAGCATCAGGCGCGACGATAATACTTCTTTCTAGCCAAGGTTGAATATCATCCAAGGGAATAATTGGAATGGTATTCCCTAAGCTTTCAACACGTACTTGAGGTTTTAGATTGATAGCACCAAGATGACGACGAATAACGCCTTCACAACCATCACCTTCATCTTTACCAATCAGTGGACGCCCATCTAATGTACAGAGTAGTAAGCGATCACCCGGGTAGATCCAGTGTGGATTTTTGACATGTTTATTGGATGCCCAAATTTCTTTCCAACGCCAAGGTGAGCGCAAAAATTTACCTGAAATGTCCCACAAAGTGTCGCCTTTTTTGACCACATAAACGTGAGGAGCACCGGCCTTAATCGATGGTGGGCTTACATTTGGACTGGCTTGTGTCATTTGCGCGGTAAACAAGCCCGCACTAATGCAAATTGCAAGTGAAAGGCAGTGTTTCTTTAACCCCAGAGCATGTGAAAAAGCCATGCCATTGAAAACCTTTTTCATTATCATAATTCCTAAAATTATGTATCTATTTGCGCTATAATACGCATATTACACGTATTATTTGATGAAGCATTAACTTCATTTAATTTTTAAGATCAATGGCATAGCCGGTGAGGAGCAGCATGGCCTTATTACCAATTTTAAGTTTTCCTGATCCCCGTTTGCGTACTATTGCCAAACCTGTAGAGGAAGTGACGGATGAAATTCGTCAACTTGCTGCAGACATGTTTGAAACCATGTATGAAGCACCAGGTATTGGTCTAGCTGCAACCCAAGTTGATCATCATATTCAGCTTATCGTCATGGACTTATCTGAAGATAAAAATCAGCCGATGGTTTTTATTAATCCTAAAGTCACCCCATTAACTGAAGATACCCAACCTTATGAAGAGGGTTGTCTATCAGTTCCACAAATATACGATAAAGTTGAGCGTCCGTCACGCGTCAAAATTGACGCAATTAACTTAGAAGGGCAAGCTTTTGAATTAGAAGCTGATGGTCTTTTGGCAGTATGTATCCAGCACGAAATGGATCATCTGAACGGAAAATTATTTGTTGATTATTTATCTCCTTTAAAACGCCAAAGAGCGCGTGAAAAGGTAGAAAAAGTCGTTCGTCAGCGTCAAAAAGAAAAAGTTGCTGTAAAGCGTTAATTCTCTAAGAATTTTAAATATGTTGATAAAGCCCAATTTCGATTGGGCTTTGTTATAATTGCTCAAATTTTATTTGGAATGACAATTTGTTCCGCAATGGGTTGCTGCTGAGTTTCGCAGCAGTATTATTACAGATCGCTGTTTTTCTTCAGCCTTTGCTTCCAGCGCAATACCAAATTGCGCCGGTCTGCGAAACGATCACCCGTGCCTTATTCGAACAACCTAGTCATTCTGGTCTTACCACGCTCGTTCATCACGCTCATCATGTTTCCACTTCACATGCGTTACATGAACATCATGAGTTTAAGCGCTATGTTGAATCCTCGCATAGTGGGCACGATCATCATGACCCAAACCATCAATGCCAATACTGTACTGTATTTGGTAATTTGATTTTGCCACCTGAGCTGAATGTTAAAGAAGTTTTTGTACGTTTAAATATACGTTTGATCGTCTTCCAAAAAGCGTTCAAACATATTTATTTCGACTTACAGCGTTTATTCCTTTTACCTCAAGGTCGGGCACCGCCACTCTTTTCTTAAATATTGTCTTTATTTTTAGGGTCTTGAATGACTCTAGCATTGTCATATTTAAATTTTGAGTGAATATATCATGGCTCAGCCAAAATTCTATTTACAGCCACTAGCGGCTGCGATTTCCATTGCCTTTATTGCGCAAACTTCGTTTGCTGAAGTCCAATCTACAGCTTCAAATCCAACACCTGATACACACATGACGAACTTAGCGCCAATTGTTGCTACAGCTCTACAAGGTAATGATGCTAATGGCTTGATTGTACGGGCAAACCCGAAGCAACCCATTCAGCCTATTCCTGCGTCGGATGGCGCAGATTACTTACAAAGTATTGTAGGGTTTAGCAGCGTAAATAGTGGTGCAGGTACGAATGGTGATGTGACCTTTCGTGGAATGTATGGATCACGAATCAAAATTCTAACAGATGGAACTGAAAATTTAGGCGCATGCCCGAGTCGTATGGATTCACCGACTTCGTATATCTCACCTGAGAGCTATGATCGAATCTCGGTGATTAAAGGTCCCCAAACTGTCCAGTACGCCAATACAGGTTCAGCAGCCACTGTGATTTTCGAGCGACGCCCAGAACAATTGAATGATGAAAAAAATTATCGAGGTCAGGCAAGTGTATTAATGGGCTCTTTTGGGCGTTTAGACCAAAATATTGAGGCAGCGGTAGGAGATGAACAAAAATATATTCGAATCAATAGCAACCGGTCAGTCTCAAATAGTTATCAAGATGGTAATGGGGCGACCGTACCATCAGATTGGAAACGATGGAATGCAGATTTAGCATTGGGCTGGACACCTAATGCAGATACATGGATCGAGTTAACTGGCGGTAAGGCTGATGGTGAGGCTGTATATGCTGGGCGAGATATGGATGGTTCTAAATTTGCCCGCGAGAGCTTGGGATTAAGATTTGAGAAAAAGAATCTCTCAGAGGTAGTTAAAAAAGTTGAGGCGCAAGTCAATTACAACTTTAATGATCATATGATGGATAATTTTAGTTTGCGTGATGTTGATGGGGCGGATCGCGCTATGAATGTGACACGTCGTACTTTAAATGCACGTTTAGCCACAACGATGGAGTGGGATAAAGCAATATTCATTACGGGTGTTGATACTCAGAATAATCAACATGCTGGTGGAATGTATCATTCAAGCATGCCAATGATGAATACTCCACTGACAGAGGATATGAAGTTTCAATCTTATGGCGGGTTCACTGAATTATCATATCCATTGAATGATCATAATAAGTTGGTCACAGGTGTTCGGGTTGATCAAGTTAGGATTAAAAACTTAAAAATGGTTCAAGAACGTCAGGAAACATTACCAAGTGGTTTTATACGGTTTGAAAATCAACATCCAGAGCATGATGCTAAAACCTATATTGGTCTAGGCTATGTAGAGCGCGTACCAGATTATTGGGAGTTATTTAAGACAGATTACCAAGGCAATGCTGTTGCTACTTTCAAGGATTTAGAAACAGAAAAAACCTTACAGTTGGATGTTGGATACCAACATAATCACGGGGCATTCAGTTCATGGGCATCAGCTTATGCTGGTTTGATCGATGATTTCATATTATTGAATTATGACCCAGCAAAAATGACTGGTCATGGTAAAAATGCTGCTGATTCTCGAAATGTCGATGCGACAATCGCAGGGGCAGAAGCTGGTGTAGGTTATCAATTTACCGATGCTGTTCAGGCAGATCTTAGTGCGATGTATGCTTGGGGAAAAAACACAACTGATCATCAACCTTTACCTCAAATATCTCCGTTGGAAGCACGTGTAAATTTAAGATATGTGCAAGAGCGTTTTAACTTAGGTTTATTGTGGCGTGTGGTAGATGGGCAGGATCGTGTCAGTATTAATCAAGGTAATATTGTAGGTAAGGACTTTAAAACGAGTTCAGGTTTCTCGACGCTGTCTTTAAATGGTACTTATCAAATTCATCAAGGTGTTGATTTGAGTATTGGAATTGATAATGTTCTGGATAAAGTTTATACGGAACACTTAAATAAAGCAGGTAGTGCTGGATTTGGTTTTGCACAGAATGAGCAATTTAATAATATAGGACGTAATTATTGGGCGCGTGTGAGTATGAAGTTCTAGTCATATTCAGTTTATTTGACGTATTAAGCCTAACACCCATTTAGATCGCCGTCTTAATGGGTGTTTTCTTTGAAATTGTCAGACATAAAATATGAATGTCCTTAAATGATATTGTGATGAGGTTATCATTATTTTAAAAATAATAAAAAAGAAGTAATGGATAATAAAATGACAACAATGAGTCAAGTTCATCAACTACATGGTCGTAAAGTAAAATTTGATTTCAATCATATTCCAAAGCATTGGATTGAAAATGACCCTGTTTCCACCCATATGTTGAATACAGCACATATGATTTTACCTGCGGGTGAGTTTTGGTTTTGCCGTGTATTTAATAAAGCTTTACCGTTCGTCAAAGACGAACAATTAAAAGCTGACGTGAAAGGTTTTATTCAGCAAGAAGCGATTCATGGTCGTACTCATCAACATGCACAAGTTTATTTTGATCAACATGGATTAGATGTAAAGCCGTTCATTCAACGCATGCATTATCTTTTTGAAATCCTTTTGGGAGAAAATCCAGTAGGTATCAAAATGATGAAAAAAGTGGTTGGTGAAAAACGTTGGTTAATCTTCCGACTGGGTGTGATTGCAGCCATTGAGCACTATACTGGTGTGGCAGGGCAGTGGAGCTTGGACAATACTTCATTGGATAAAGCCGATCCAATCATGGCTGATCTATTCCGTTGGCATCTTGCTGAAGAAGTTGAACATCGTACGGTTGCGTATGATTTGTTTAAACATATGTTTGAATCAGAGTTTAATTTCCAAATTTCAAAAAATGCTTTGATGACCTTTATCTTCCCTATTATGGCAGCGGTTTGGGTTGAAGGCGGCAAAACAATTTTGAAACAAGATAAAGATGCAGGTAAGTTTAGACATATGGGTACTTTAAGACTCATTATGCAAATGGAAAAAATTAGTCGTAAGACCGATCATATTCCTACCTTCAGTCATTTAACTTTAGCTACTATCCGTTGGTTTAGTCCAAAGTTTCATCCTGTGCAAGAAGGTAATACTCAACAAGCTTTGGATTATCTAGCACGCTCTCCATCAGCACTTCGAGCTGAGCAAGAGGCGACATTAAAAATGGCTTAAAAATATACATGCAAAAAACCGAGCCTTAGCTCGGTTTTTTATTTATTGATGCATACTTGCCAGCTGTTTTCCTGCATTTTGATATAAATCGAGAGCTTGCTCTTGTTGTGATCGCCCTTTACGCTGTAAATAAAGATCAAGCTTTGGTATTTTTTTTGCGCCAGCATAAATCACAGTATTTTTAGTCAGTAGATACAGTGGATACCACGGCAGTATTCGAGGCTTAAGCCCTAAATTTTTCATTTTTTTACGGCCCATAAAGATTTGGGTAACATCTAAGTGATTCTGGTAGGCTTTCTTCTGCATGAAACGTTTAAAATGTTTATATTCGCGTTCAAATGGTTCTTTGGATAGGCTTACTGCAAGCTGACGACTACTTTCATCCACTTGAGGATGAGCATAATTCATCCATTGCAATAATTTCCAGCCTTCAGACTCTTTATCAATCAGCCAGTGTTCGTCAACACCCATTAACCAGCCTGTATATTTCCAAAAATGCATAATCGCATCGACTTCACTTTTATTTGGAAAAATACCGATTGCTCGAATACCTAAAAGCATTACACCGCTGAAAGCAATATTTGTCATTGCCTGATCATATTGGTTAATCGGCATTCCCCAAATATCCCAGTCCCAATCTTTAGATTTTTTTAGATGGTAGCGAACTAAAGAATGGATGAAACGCACAAAAATTGTTGAAGTAAAGCCATCATTAAAGCGTTGAAATCCATTCGGCTTAGTAACATCTAGCCACCATTTATGCGTTTCTGCTAAGCGCTTGCCTGCATATTTGCTTAGAGCACCTGTTAAAATTAAAGGTTGATTAAAGCCAGGGTATTGATATCCAGTCATTAGCGCGAGATCACGCATAATAAAAGTGACATTCGAGCCTAAACGATGTGTGAATTGAATTGCACGATCAATTTTTTCTTGATCGAACCAAACAGGCTGTTGTTCCACGAGATCAAAGAATGCTTTGATTTCAGGGACTGGTTTGGGAAGAGCATCTAAGCCTTGATATAAGGCTGTTTCAAAAAGCTTTCGATTTTCGCGTGGATTGGTCATCACCCAATCCATTAAGCGATCCATCGGCAGATCACCCGTATGTAAACTTTCATTTAACTCTAAATATTCAGCATAAGTTGGAATGAAGTTTTGATCGGTCATTTTGTGTAGAAGCTTGGACAATAGATCGCTACGCTTCATTCGCTCATATGAAGCCATACGTTTTGGAATGCTAAAATTTGACATGGTGTAATTAATCTGGTTATTGTTTGATCAAAGATTAATATGAATATTTATTCGCATTCAATTCGCATTATTAGAATGGCAGCTATGAGAAAAAGACCACAACAACAAAGAGCAAAGCTGGTAGTCGATAGTATTTTGGAAGCGACTCTGATATGCATTTCTGAAATGGGCCTAGATCAAGTCACTACGCCAAAAATATCTGAAAAATCAGGGGTGAGCGTCGGCTCTATCTATCAATATTTCGAAAATAAAGATCAGATAATTTTAGAATTGTTACGCCGTAAGAGTGAAAACTTAGGTTTGTCACTTAAAGCGCTGGCGATGAATCAAGAAGAAATGGATTTAAAAACCTTAGTCGATGTTAGTCTTCAATTCGGATTTGATGTAATGAGAGAAGATAATGGTTTCTTCTTTGAAGTCCTCAAACATTGGCATGGCTACAACAATTCCGAAGCAGCAAAGGTTTTAGAAAAGCATTTTTTTGAAGTTGGTTTATATGTATTTAATCGTTTCTATCGTCATTGGGACTTCGAAACACTTAAGCATAAATCTTTTGTGATTATTAATAGTACCTTGTTCACAATGATGAGGTTTGTAAGCAACAATGATTTTCTTATTTCAGAACAACAGCTTAAAAGAGAACTAAGTGCAATGATTTTATCTTATTTAGACAGTGATAAGAGTTAAAAGTTCATACAAATAAAAAATTATATATAAAAAACATATAGTTAATGTTTATTTGGTTTATTAACTATACAAACAAATAGAAAAGATTGAAAAAGTAGTTGCGTAAGAAAATAAATGGCCTATAATGCACATCCATCGGCGGTGATGTTGATTAAAACTTGTTGAAAAACAAGGGTTTAGCTGAATAGGTTGGATCTAAGTTTTGAGAATAAGT
>NZ_JBWYIS010000021.1:0-18511 GCF_056779945.1 Acinetobacter sp. ANC_7635
GTCATCGCCAGCTCATTATTCTAAACACCCCCTTCAATACAAGGGGGTGTTTTTTTATATATATAAATTGAAATAAAGATATAAAAATAAAAGCCCTCATTAGAGGGGCTTGTATCAAACAATAGATTAAAGTTGTCGTCGAGCGTGTTTTAACGCAGTTCTTAGGCCTTCCTCTAGCGTTGGATGGTAGAAAGGGTGATCTAGAATTTCATCAACAGTAAGATCACTGGAGATAGCCCAAGCGAGCAAATGTGCTAAATGTTCTGCTGAATAACAAAGAAATTCTGCTCCGAGAAGTTTACGTGAGTATCGATCGACGTAAACCTCTACAGCCCCAATATTTTGTCCATTGACAATCGCTCGTCCTTGCTTTTCGTAGGATACGATACCTGTAACAAACTCATGATTGGCTTTACGCAGTGTGTGATAATTGGAGCCGATCCCTGCCATTTCTGGTGAGCTAAACATAATACCCAATGGGGTAAGACTTTTTTTATGACTCGATTGATGTTGATCGAGGCAATTATGAACCGCCAATTTACCTTCATAAGATGCTTCATGCTGGATAGGCGTTGCAGTAAAAGCATCACCTGCGATGTAAATGGGGTAGTCACCAAGCTGTTTAGTGATTGGATCAACAGGTAATTTCTTTAGATCAATGAATTCATCATTTATATGCTGAATATTTAAAGAATCTAAATTCGTGGTACGACCAGTCGCAGATAATAGGTAATCAACTTCTATAGATTGATTACTATCTTTTTCGATAAAGTTAATTTGAACTTTATCTTCGCCTAATTTCTCAACCTGCTCGGGTAAAATCTCATATTTGATATTTAATTCTTTTGAGAATATTTCTTGAGCTAGCGTTTGTAAGTCTGGGCTAGTCAATGAACCAATTTTTTTACTGCGAGCAAAAACTGTAGTTTCTACACCTAGACGCTGCATGGCTTGTGCAAGTTCGATTGCAATGACACCGCTTCCAATTACAGCTAAACTTTTTGGTAAAGTAGGTATTTCAAAGACTTGATCAGAAGTTAAATATAAATGGCCAAGTTTTTGTTGCCAATCTTGATTTACTGTTGGTCTTGAACCAACAGCGATAATGAACGATTTAGCTTGGTATTTCTTATTATTAACATTGATTGTGTTTGCATTTACAAATGTTGCGCGACCTGAAATTTTGTGCGCTGTAGGCCATGAATTAACGTCCTTCAGTGTTGCTTTTGTGAATCGATCACGTAATTGCTGTACATGTTGCATAACATCTTTAGTGTCAATTTGAGAAGAAATTTTTAGCCCAAGTTGCTCTGAAGTTCTCGCATTATATGCAAGATTAGCTGATGAAATTAGAACTTTACTCGGCATACAACCTACTCGAGCACAAGTGGTATCCCACGGACCGTCGTTCACAATAAGTATATTTTGTGTAGTTTTAATGGCTTCTTTATAAGCTGAAATACCAGCAGTACCAGCTCCAATAATAATGATATCGTACATATTGTATTGACTAAGAATGATTTGAATTCACTATATAAAAAAACCTTCGATGAAGAAGTTTTTTTTTCAATTTATTACACTTAAACCTTTAACTTTTGGTGATATCCACATTATTGAAAATTTGTATCATTTAAAACTAAGTATTTTCATGGTTGTTATTGAAATAAGATGAAAGAAAAAGGCGCTTGTGCGCCTTTAAAATGAATAAAATACATTTATCTTATAATGATGTACCTGCATGCACACCAACAGTTGGTTTTACATTCATCGATGTGCAACCGAGTAAAAGAAACGAACAACATAATGCAATACAAATTTTATTCATGAATAAGTCCTAATGAATTTGCTTTATTAAATAGTAACGTAGAACGACTACCTGACTTACATACTAAAAGTATAGGTTTAGGTAGACTATTGTAATACTTCGCAAACTCATGAACATCTGCATCTGTTATTTGACCTGAAATAACAGGTTGGTAAATCAAACTGATTTTAGACTTTTCGGCTAAAGCTCTTAATTCACTTGCAGTTGTTTCGTTACCTGATTCTTGATCAGGACGGTTAACGATCACAGACTTAAATCCCTGCTGCATTAAGGCATTGAATTTTGTAGCCGTCATATGACCCGATACACTCACAGATGGATTAAGTGCTTTACTGAGCGGTTCTGATGCTGAATGACTTAGCGTTACGATACTAAAAATGAAGGTGGAAAGGATGAATCTAAACCACATCTTAGTCATCAAGCAAATCCATTTGTTTTGCTAATTGGTAAAGATTGTTAGAGCGATTTCCCGTACGACAGAACATTAATACTGGTTTTGGTAGCTCATTGAAATGATTTGCAAAAGTACGAACATCAAGCTCAGTAATTTGACCTGCAACTACAGGTTGATATACATAATCTAAGCCTTGAGCGCGTGCAGCTTCTTCAATTTGGGCACTTGTTGGCTGTTCTGGTCCGCCTTCCATATCGGGGCGATTATTAATCACAGATTTAAATCCTTTTTCAACAACTTGGACTAAATGTTCTGGCCCAATTTGACCAGCAAAACCTACATTTTCACTCATTGCGTCACTCCCAAAATAAATTAAAAGACTATGCTACTATCATAGCATCTCGCTCAGATATGAGCTTTGATCGACACAAAAAATTTAAAATAAAAATCGTATGAATACATGCATGGAGCACCTATGTACGATTACACCGTAGAGCCGCTGTACGTACAAAAAGCAAATGAGTTGATCGCTGCTGACCTTTATTTGCCTGTCAAAGTTAAAAGACCTCCTGTGCTTATTATGGCGCATGGTTTTGCAGGATTACGTCAATTCAAACTAATCCAATATGCGCAACGTTTTGCTCAATCAGGTTTTGCGGTTGTACTCTTTGACTATCGTTGTTGGGGAGGTAGTACGGGTAAACCAAGAGAAATGATCTCTGTTCGTCAGCAGCTAGAAGATTGGTATGCTGTGATTGCGCATATCAAATTATTCCCTTTGGTTGATGGGCACCAGCTTTTCTTATGGGGAACGGGTCTGAGTGGCGGATATGTTCTAAAACTCGCATCTGAGTTAAATGGGATTCGGGCTGCAATAGCGCAAGTACCCTTTGTGGACGGAAATGCCAGCAGTAAAATTTATCCAATTCAACATATGGCGCAGGCTTTAAAGTTATCGAGTCAGGATTTAATGGCAGCCAAAGTTGGACGTGTTGGAAAAAAAATGCCTGTCGTTCATCCTTATGCATTAAGTTTTTACCCGAGTCAGGATAGTTATCAAGGGTATATGTCGATCGTTGATTCAAACTATTATTGGAGCGGTGAGGTGCCTGCAAGAGCTATGTTGGACGTCATACGATTTCGACCGATTACTACGGCAAGAAGTATTAAAATTCCTGTGTTATTTATTGCTGCCAAGAAAGATGCAGTTATTCCCATAGAAATTAGTCGTGAAACGGTAACCAATATGGCACCTTATGTGGAATACCATGAGTGGAATATGACACATTTTGATATTTATCAAGTAAATTGGATGGAAAGCGCAATCAAGCTTCAATTAGAATTCTTAGATCAAAATAGAGGAGTAAACTCATGATTGTTGTTTGTCCATCTTGTGGCGCAAAAAATCGTGTACCTGAAGATAAAATCCAATCTCAGCCGAATTGTGGTCAATGTCATGAGCATTTGATTCCGCTTGCCCCTATTGAGCTGAATGAGCAAAACTTTAGCAACTTTATTACCAACAGTGATTTACCAGTATTGATTGATCTCTGGGCAGAATGGTGCGGGCCTTGTAAAATGATGGCACCGCATTTTGCTGAAGTAGCCAAATCAAATCCGCATGTGGTTTTTGCGAAGATAGATACTGAAGCGAATCCGCGCTTAAGTGCTGCCTTTAATGTTCGTAGTATTCCAACGTTGGTATTGATGAATAAAACGAATGAAATTGCTAGAATAAGTGGTGCATTACGTGCAAATCAATTACGAGATTGGTTAAATCAGCAATTAAATGCTTAACCAATAGGCCAATATTTGGAGTGACTGTGTCAGATTCTCAACTTAAGCCAGAAGGTACATTATCCCTTCAAACCATTGCTATGCCTGCAGATACCAACTGGAGTGGGGATGTTTTTGGTGGTTGGATTGTTTCACAAATGGATTTGGCTGGAGCTATTCATGCAGAGCGTTATACAAAAGGTCGCTGTGCAACCATTGCAATTAATCAAATGACATTCCTTGTGCCTGTTAAGGTGGGTGATGTCATTAGTTGTTATACTAAAATTTTAAAGCTCGGAAATACCTCAATTCAAATGCAAATTGAAGTATGGGATAGTCACGACTCTTCACGTCCAGCGAAAAGAGTGACAGAAGGTGTTTTCACTTTTGTTGCGGTGGATGTGAAAGGGGCAAAACGCCAGATTCCAGATGATGTTAAACAAAAGTTTCAAGAATCTCTAAGCATCTAATCACAAAAAATCCCAACATCGTTGGGATTTTTTATTAGGGAAACTTTTTTAGGATCAATATGATCATGAGCTTTATTGCTTAAGTTGAGATTTTGCAATCCAAGCCCAGAGCATTTCACATTGAATTGGCTCTTCGCCAGATTCATCTGTCACGATCACCTTGACAAGGGTTTCACCTTTTTCAGACTCTTGCATCTGTTTTTGTTGATCATCAGTCAATGTAGCGACTGCGGTCATCGCACCTTTAGATGGGCGTTTGAAATCTACTTTTAAGCTTTTTATTAATACGATTGAGGTATCGGGTACATTCATGCCGGTAACAAAGCCTGTAGCTGTTTCAGCGATCAGCGCCATTGCGCATGCATGCACTTGACCAATATGGTTTTGCATTGCTTTATGGTTTTCGATTTTAACGACAACTTTAGCATGACTAACTTCAAGATAACGTAATTTGGCGGTTCCCACCATTGGAACGACACGGCCAAAAGCTTTGCTCCACAAAGTACTACGGATACCTTGTGGAAACTTAGATGTCGCTTTTACTAACTTAGATAAACGATTGCCTTTTGCCATGATCAGTTCCTATGATGGAGCAAAGAGATTAGTCTTTGAAGTTGTTAAATTGAAGTGGGATACCGAATTGTTGTTCTTTTAAGAACGCCATAACTTGTTGTAATGTATCGCGCTTCTTGTCAGTGACTCGGATTTTATCGCCCTGAATAGAAGATTGCACTTTGATACCACTTTCTTTAATGGCTTTATTAATTTTTTTTGCTGTATCAGAGTCAAGACCGTCTTTAAGTTTAATCACTTGAATGACATTTTTGCCAGATGCTGTCATTTTTTGCGGATCTAGTGCTTGAACGTCGACTTTACGTTTATAAAAGTGATTTTCCAGCATGTTGTAAACTTGCTCACATTGGAAGTCACTTTCAGTCGAGATCTTAATTTCTTTATTTTTTTCGTTTAATTCGATCGAAACGTCTTGACCACGGAAGTCGAAACGCGTTCCGATTTCCTTTTGTGTGTTTTGAACTGCATGATTTACTTCAAAAATCTCTAATTCTGAAACAATATCGAAAGATGGCATAGTTTAGACCTTTACAAATAGAAAGAATATCTGAGATGCTAGGGATGTTTTCTTCATTTGCCAAGTGTTGTTTACATCAAAGGAGTGCGCAATGATCCGTAAACAAGAAATTACAACATTTGAGTTCCCAGCTGACGCGATTATCTGGGATGTACGTGATACAAGTGCTTATGCTGAAGCACATGTGAAAGGAGCGGTGAACCAACCGATTTCCACACTTTCAGCAGAAAGCCTGACTCAAGTTGCAGCGGATCAACCGATTTACATTTTATGTGGCGGCGGAAGTAAAGCACCACGTGCTGCAGAACTATTAGAAGGCTTTGATAGTTCACGTGAATATGTGGTCTTAATGGGTGGTACTCGTGCTGCTCGTGAGGCAGGATTACCTTTAGAGCAAGGTTAATCATGGTTGAAAAAAAGCGCCTTATGGCGCTTTTTTAGTTTCAATAAATCATGGTGATTGAGTTTTAGCCTGAAAATATGGCTTCTTTATTCTTACTTTCTTTCTAAATCGATGAACATTGAGTTTATTGAGTAAAGTTTCAGATACAGGGCATGCTGTTTTTAAGATTTGAGCCACTAGAATTTCAGCACACAAAGGAGCAAATAAAAAGCCTTTAGAGCCCAAACCTGAGAGTGTATAAATTTCAGTATCAGATTTAACCTGACCTAAAAGCGGAAAATAATCCTGACTTTGTGCACGAACAGAAGCTCTACCATGCCAAGAATGATGGTCAGGAAATTGTGCAGCAATATCTGGTGCGAAATCTGCAAGTAACCTGTAGTTATGTTCATGATCTTCATCAAGAACATCTTGATCATCTCGATTAGGGTAAAAAGAAGCACCTAAAATGATTTGATGATCATTTAAAGGCATACAGTAGCCACCATAGCTATATGCTTCATTTTTCTTGAACTGTGTGGATGAAACATGGTTAAACCAGCTAACTTGACCACGTATTGGTTTTAAAATCGGGAAATCATCAAAAAGATTCATACTTTCACGGGCACAACAAATAATCACATGGTCAAATTGATATTGTTGTCCAACATGATCTGTTATACCGACTTGATGATTGGCAAGTAGATCCCACGATTTGATTGTCGCTTGCTGAAATTCGATCAGTTCATTCGATAAAATTTCTTTAGCCAAATCATGCGGTCTGATTGTTCCAGCCTGTTTCAGGGTGAGGAATGCTTGGTTGAACAGGCTATTTTCAGCGGCAGAATTTGCTTCGAGTATGTTTTCTGGATATTGATTTGCAAGATCGAGAAGTTCATCAACGTGTTTAAGAGGGATTTGATGGACTTGTGCTTCGTCAAAGGCTTTAAATTTTGAATAATGGTTCATCGCATGTTGCCATGCTAATGTCATCAAATGATCGGCACTTTGTTCAATAGGACAGAGTTTGGGATTCAATAAAGCCAGAGGATTTCCTGACGCGCCACTTAATGGCTCATGGCGGTCAAATAGGCTGACGCGGTGACCTCTTAATGCAAAGGCATAGGCACAACTTAAACCCGCAATTCCAGCGCCTACAATGCCTATACGGCGTTGAGAACTTGAGTGTGGTTTGTATTGGTAATCTTCGGGAGAGAGCTCACTTTTTTCAGCCTCTTCGTCTAAAGGCAGTAAAACTCCCTTTAGCATTTCACGTTTGTGTCCGAACCCTTTTGGGCGTGTAATTTTCACGCCGTGTTTTTTTAATCCTCTTTTGAGGATGCCAGCAACACTGAAAGAGGCAAAAGTAGTTCCAATATCTGATAGTCGAATAATTTGATTCAGAACTTGTTCTTCCCACATATCAGGATTGCAGGCAGGAGCGAATCCATCTAAAAACCATGCATTGACAGTGCTAGTTTTGGCAATAGCTGGAAAAACATCATGTGCATCACCTAACCAAATATCAATACTAAAACGCTCATCTGGAAAATGAAGGCGGTGGCATCCTGCAATCGGCAGTGGATATTGGGCAATGAGTTGATCTGATAAATGTTTCAGTTCAGGCCAAGCATTTAAAGCTCGGATCAGATCAGTCTTGCTCAATGGAAATTTTTCCACCGTAATGACATGCAGTTGACTATGATTATTTGGACGAATTGATTGCCAAAGTTGCCAAAGGGTGAGGATATTTAAACCCGTGCCGAAGCCAGTTTCTCCGACTGTGAAATGTTCAAATGGTTTTAAGTCCGATAGGCGTTCATGTAGATCATTACCATTGATAAAGACATGACGCGTTTCAAGAAGGCCATTGGCTTTTGAAAAATAAACATCACCGAAAACTTTAGAAACTGGAATATCGATTCCATCAACGAGTTGCCAATCGAGATCAGCAGTTTGAATGGCCTGAGTCAAAATTTGAAACCTTTGAAAAGCGTGTCAGTGGTTTACCACTGACGACGTCGTTTTGTATAGATGTAACTGGCAATAATAAAGCCGACAAAAATACCGACAGCCATTGTTGCTGCACCGTACAAAAACATTTGAGCACTACGTTCACTTTGAAGCACCTGAATTTGTACACCTAAATTATCATTTTTTAGTTGTAATTCTTGATTCTGTGCTAAAGCTTCTAGGTTTGCTTTTTCAAGCTGTTGGAGACGTGTTGCTTGGTCTTTGACTAAAGCCTTTACTTTTGCTTCTTGAAGCGCTTTATTTCGTGCAATTTGTTCAGCTGTAAGTGGCTTTGCAGGCGTAGCTGTTGCTGGCTGAGACTGTGCAGCTGGATTCGCTGGTGCAGCAGTAGTTGCTGCGGGTTCAGCCCAAGCTGAAGATACCAATGCAAAACTGATGAAAAGAGCAGAGCGTGTCAAATTCATCATCTTATTCATGTGGTAATGCTTTATTAAAAGGTTTTACGTCAATGCTGGCATAAATACCTTCTTTTAAAAAAGGCTCATCTGCTAACCATTCATCTAACGCTTCACGGCTTTCAAAATCTAAAATAAGGGTGCTGCCATAAAATCCAGCTTGTGGGTTATTACGATCTTTTGGCATCGCGCCAGCGACGATTACGCGACCTTCCTCAGCCAGTTTTTCAAGGCGTGCAAGGTGTTGTGGGCGTGTTGCTAAGCGTTTTTCAACAGTACCTTCTTGGTCGGTACACGTCACTACAAATAAGGGCATGGCGAAATCTCTATATCCTCTTTCAACACGATTATTCTTCTGCAGATTTAAAGTGTTTTCGTAAAATGATGAATTGAATAATGATAAATGAAAACATCACAATCATGTCACCAAAAGCAGTAAATTCACCCCAATATTTTCCATCCATGAACACGAAAGCAAAGAAAATATGCAATGATGCCATACCAACAAACATCGCGGCCCAAGCATAGTTTAAATTTTTCCATCCCTGCGGTGTTAAATTTAAAATAGGACCAAATAAGCGTTGAATGAGAGGTTTGCGGTCTTTACCAAAATAAGGTGAAATTAAGAAAGCACCAGCAAATACAAAATTCAAGATCGCTGCTTTGAGACGAATATAAAAATCATCACTCAACATGAGAGTAATCCCACCAAAAATCACCGTCATAAATAAAACAATCCATTGTTGTTTATCGAGATGAAATTTTTGGCGGACAAATAATGCACCGTAGACCACGAGCATAGAAATGATTAAGCCCGTTGTAGCAACGAGAATATGGTTATTATCGACGCCACCTGCAGAGCCGATCCATTGCAGTAAAGGGTGATTGTTATCTTTGGGATCGACAGTTTTGTAAAGCCAAAAGAAAATTATGAGTGGCACAAAGTCTAAAAGTGCTTTCATGTTAAAGTATCTATGCAGTTCAGGTGGATGGATTAGTATAAAAGATGCAAGGCGTAGATTTACACACACATAGTAATATTTCTGATGGAACTTTGTCGCCAGAGTTACTGGTTCAAGCTGCGCTCGAAAAAGGGATACATACCCTTGCACTGACTGACCACGATAGCATGGATGGTTTGGTTTTGGCTGAAAAAGTTGCAAAAAATCAACCAATTCAAATTATTTCAGGTGTGGAAATTTCAAGTCAGTGGTCTAGACCTTCGACCAAAAAAAGTTATGGTGTGCATGTGGTCGCACTGAATATGCAATCACCTGATCCTTTGCATAAGCTACTAGAACAACAAAAGATAATTCGAGCTGAACGTGCTCAACTCATCTGTGAATTGTTGAAGCCTCTTATTGGAGAGGATATTTACGCGGATGTGGTTGCGAAGGTCGAGGGTATACCTGATCGTGTGACACGAACCCATATTGCGAAGACGCTGGTCGAGAAGGGTCATGTTTCACGTCCGCAACAAGCTTTTGACAAATATATCAAGGAAGGTAAAAAAGCTTATGTTCAGTTTGAAGGACTTGGTCTGGAGGAAACGATACGTGTAATTCATGAGGCTCAAGGGTTTGCTGTTTTGGCACATCCTACCCGTTATGATTTATCTGCGACGAACATTCGTTATTTGATTGAAATATTTGCACGTTACGGAGGCGACGCAGTTGAGTTGCCACCTGCGATTGAGCCTACCTCGACGCGACAAATGGTAGACCGAATGATTGCCGAATTTGGGCTTAAAGTATCAGTTGGAAGTGATTTCCATGGAGATAATATGCCATGGATAAAATTGGGGAATATCCCTCAAGTGAAAGAGGGACAGGTTGGCATCTGGGAAAGTTTTATTGTATAGAAATTCTCTTATAACAACGGATAAGAGAATTTTAGGCGTTGATCAGACATTAAGTTGTCATGAATCAAAGTAAGTTGTGATCTTGGGCTTGGATCGGTGGAGGAGTTGGTTTTCCTAAAGTCCCGAGTAGTTCAATCTCGATTGTACGAACCATGGCATCGAGTGGAAGATCATTACTTTGCGTACCAAAAGGCTCTTCTATTTCAGAGCTGAGCGCATCAAGCCCCAAAAACGTATATGCTAAAATACCGACTAAAAGTGGCGTCGCCAAACCGAGCACCGAGCCTAAACTAAATGGAAGCATAAAACAGAAAAAATAAACGGTACGGTTTAAGAGTACTGAATAAGCATAAGGTAAAGGAGTTGTAGCAATACGATCACAGCCTGTTTGAACCAAACTTAATTCAGTTACATGTTGGTTCATTTGTGTATAAATAATGTCTGAAATTTCGCCTTCTTTCAGTGACTGCATCAACTCCCATTGAATCAAACTTAATGTGTATTGTGGTGCATTGGCTTGCTGGTAAAGTTGAGTTAAAGCTTGTGGGCTCATGCCACTGGTTTGATGCAAAGCATCGGGACTGACTGTTTGATGACGAAGACGGTCACGCAGTACGTTAGCAAAAACAATCATATGCTGAATTACACGTTCACGACGACCTTGCGGCAAGATCCGGCAGTCTCGATCGAAATGTCGAGCATTGGCGATTAAGCTTCCCCATAATTTACGCGCTTCCCACCAACGGTCATAACATGCCGAATTTTTGAAACCTAAAAAAATCGACAATACTACTCCGATCAGTGTAAACCCAACCAAAGGAATTTCAGGGAATCTATAGAGATTTATATATTCAATTCCCCCCACGATTGCTGAAATCAGCATAACGATTCCAAGTGGAGGTAATACCTTCGGTAAGATGGTTCCACGCCATGAAAATAATAGTTTTAGCGTATCGGTTTGATCACGAACAATCATGTAAATCAATCTTTCATTTTTCTATGATCTTCACTAGTTCAGCGAGTATTGTCAATGATAAAAAATGGAAACTTCGAGCAATTTTATTCTGTAATTTATAGACTTATTCTCGGATCAATTGGTGCTCCATAAAAGAGTAGCTGCCTTCGGTGGAAATGATGACATGATCGAGTAATTTAACCTCAATTAAATTACAAGCTCTACTTAAAGATTTCGTCAAATTGATATCGTCAATTGAGGGCTGAGGAATTCCTAAAGGATGATTATGTGCAATAATCACAGCACTCGCCTGAGTGTGGATGATATGTCGAATAAACTGATTAATTGAAACTGCACAGTGGTTAGTAGAACCAAAGAATAATTTTTTAAAATTAATTTTTCTGAGCCTTGCATCTAAACAGAGTACCGCGAAAATCTCTTGAGATTCGCCAATAAGTTCATAGCGAAGATAATCTTGAATTAAATCAGAGCGACTTAAATCAATTTGTTGGTTCAATTGATGTTGCAAGTAACGCCGTCCAAGCTCTTTTACAGCCATCAATTGAGAGTATTTAGTGTCTCCCATGCCATGGAACATGCGAATTTCGTCTATCGATGCATCAAACACTGCATTTAAGCTTCCAAAATGTTGCAACATCAATCTTGCTAATTCGACCGCAGAATGTTGTTGAGATCCTGATCTTAAAAAAATGGCGAGGAGTTCTGCATCAGAGAGGCTATGAGCACCTTGGCGGAGTAATCTTTCTCGCGGTCGTTCTTGTTCGGGCCATTGTTTGATCGAATTATTCATTATTATTCACTGTTTTAAATTATTTTAACTTTTGAATATTCACCAAGGTATATCTTGGGTGGCAGAATATTTAATGCTATTGTGAGCGCCACTGCAATAAAAAGGTGACGTGATCTTGAGTTTTGATCTTAGTGTGTTCTCCAATAAAAATATTATTCTTGCTGTTACTGGTGGTATCGCTGCTTATAAAAGTGCCATCTTAGTACGCCGACTTAAAGATTACGGATTTAATGTCCGAGTTGTAATGACTCAAGGTGCCCAAGCTTTTATTACGCCGCTTACCTTTCAAGCATTGTCGGGTAATCCAGTGCATACTGAACTTCTAGATACAGAAGCTGAAGCTGGAATGGGGCATATCGAATTGGCACGATGGGCGGATTTGGTGCTTGTCGCTCCTGCCAGTTGCGACAGTATTGCCAAATTTGCTTGTGGATTAGCGGATGATTTACTCAGTACACTCTATTTGGCAACAAAAGCACCTGTTTGGATCGCGCCTGCCATGAATCAACAAATGTGGGCGGCTAAAGCAACACAGCGCAATTTAAGTACTTTGGTTGAGGATGGTGTGCATGTCATTATGCCTGAGGCGGGTTCTCAAGCGTGTGGCGATGTTGGATTAGGACGTATGCCTGAGCCTGAAGATTTAGCTGAACAGGTACGAGAATATTTCCATAAAGCGCAGCGTGCAATTGCAGAAAAATTTGGCTTGCTGGCGGGTAAAAAAGTGACGATTACCGCAGGTCCAACTCGAGAGGCAATTGATCCAGTGCGTTATATTTCAAATCACAGCACTGGAAAAATGGGGTTTGCTATTGCTGCTGCATGTTATTCAGCAGGTGCTGAGGTGACACTGATCGCGGGTCCTGTCAGTTTAGATACACCGAATGGAGTCAAGCGTTTAAATGTATCTTCAGCGAGACAGATGCTTGATTTAAGCATGAATCAGTTGGAAACGGGATGTGATGTATTTATTGCGACAGCTGCCGTAGCGGATTATCGTGTCGCAGAAGTTGCGGAACATAAAATCAAAAAAGCTGGTGATGAGTTAGCTGTCTCTCTTGTTAAAAATCCTGATATCGTGGCGACGATAGCTTTGCAAGACAAACGTCCATTTATGGTCGGTTTTGCAGCAGAAACGCGTAATGTCGAAGAATATGCCGCAGGTAAATTGGTGGCTAAGAAGCTAGATATGATCGCATGCAATGATGTTTCAAGAGCAGATATTGGTTTTGCCTCAGATGAAAATGCGATGACCGTGTTTTTTGCTGAACAATATGAAATGGAAAAACGTGATCTTGAAAAAGCTTCAAAGCAAGAAATTGCACAGCAATTAGTTGAAGCTATCCATGATGCATTACATCAAGAAAAACAACCTGTTTAAATGTAGGATATAAAAAAGACCGCAAATGCGGTCTTTTTTATAAGGGTAAAGTTAATCAGACGATTAAGCTTGACCTTCAGCAGCGGCAGCTTGAGCACGTTGCATGTTTGCCTCGAATTCAGCATCGAAGTTAATCGGTGTAAGAAGTAATTGAGGGAAGCTACCTTTAGTTACAAGATCATTCACCGCTTCACGAAGGAATGGGAACAAAATATTAGGGCAATAAGCACCAAGAATGTACGGAAGACGTTCATCTTCAACGCCATCAATCAAGAAAATACCTGATTGTGTTACGTCTACGATAAATGCAGTTTCACCTGCATTCGCAGCTTGTACAACCACTTTTAAAGAAACTTCAAAATGAGTTGGATCTACTTTTTCAGCTGATGAAGAAAGATTGATGTTTAACTCAGGTTGCCATTCTTTTGTAAAAACCGCAGCACCAGGAACTTCAAAAGAAATGTCTTTTGTATAAATACGTTCTAATGCTAATTGTGGTTGAACTTGTTGTTCTTCACTCATTCTTAATTCCTTAGATTTAGTGATTATGCCAATAATTCGTCTAGTTTACCTTCACGCTCTAAAGCATAAAGTTGGTCGAAACCACCGATGAATTGATCTTTAATAAAAATTTGTGGCACTGTGCGGTGGTTGGTTTTTTGCATTAACTCAACACGAACCTCAGGTGCTTCTTTTGATAAATTAATTTCTTTGTACTCAATGCCTTTACGTTCAAGGAGTTGCTTTGCACGTACGCAATAAGGACACATCGTTGTTGAATATACAGTCACTTGAGCTGTCATTTTACAAACTCCTTAAGCTTTTTTGCTTTTTACTAAAGGTAAGCCTTGAGCTTTCCAGTTACTGATACCACCGTCTAAACGATAACTATCTGTATGACCGACTTGTTGTAGAGCAGAGCCTGCAACTTGGCCTAAATTACAAATGAATACCAATGGACGGTCCGCAGCTTTTAATTCTTCAACATTTGCAGCAATTTGACTATATGGAATATTACGACTACCGCTAATATGACCTTCACGGAAATCTTTAGCATCGCGCAAATCAATCAGCATCGCATTTTTAGCTTTCACTAAAATTCCGAGCGATTGTGGAGAAATTTTACGACCACTACGTTGTCCTTCAAAAACGAAAAACAAAACAATAAGGGCCCCTAAAATTGCAAATAAAAAGGGGTGATTCCCCATAAATTCGAACCAACGTTCCACAAATCACCTAATGACTAATTAAAAACTGCGTTGAGTATAACGTATATATATGGTGATCAAAATCACCGCTTCAAGGGCGTGCTTAAAGAAAACTAATTTTTTTGTTGCGCCTCAGTAATCTCATCAATTAGACGTAGATAACTTTCTAAACGTCTTTGTAAAATATCACCATTTTTGACACCTTCTTTAAGCGCACATTGCTTTTCGTGCGTATGGGTGCAATTGCGATACTGACAATGTCCTAAGAGTGCAGAAATTTCAGGAAAGCCACCATCGATTTTCTCATGATCTAAATGCCATAAGCCAAATTCACGAATACCTGGGGAATCGATTAAAGCACCATTTTCACCAAAACGAATTAAACGTGTTGAGGTCGTAGTATGTTGACCGAGTGCGGAGTTTTCTGAAATGACATTGGTTTTTTGATCAGCATCAGGAATGATGGCATTAATAAGTGTACTTTTCCCAACACCTGATTGACCTACAAATGCAACAGTTTGGTTGTCAATACGTTGAATCAACTCATCTAAATTACCATTGGATTGGGTCAGGATGAAATCATAACCAAGTTGACGATATTCTTCTGCTAACAGCAAAATTGGATCATTTTCTTTCAGTAAATCACATTTGTTTAATACTAATAAAGCTGGAATATTGGCATCTTCACATGCAACCAAATAACGATCAATTAGGGTTGGTGCAGGTTCTGGTAACGGTGCAATCACAATGACGATCAGGCTGATATTTGCAGCTACTGGTTTTACTTTGTGATAACGATCTGGGCGAGTCAACAAGGATTGTCGCGGTTGAATCGCTGTGATAATACCTAAGCCAGTATTTGGATCTGCTTGCCATTTTACGCGATCACCTGTAACCAATAATTCTAAATTGGTACGGGTATGACAGCGCCAAACGCTATTCAATTCAATAGGTTTCCAAAAAGGTTCTGGCTCACCTTCTTTGGTATCTGGTTTTATTGGATGTTGATCAGGCAAGGAGAGGGCTTGTACTTCGAGTTGTCGACCATAGTGTTGGACCACTAAGCCTTCTAAGTCGTGAGACGTGTCGATTTCTTCTTGACGTGTTTGATGTTGTTTCTGAATACGACGTTGTTGTTGCTCTGTCAAACGACGCTTACGAATTAAAGCCATTCACAACCTAAAAAACCTTGAAATTTAGATGGCAAAAATAGCATGATGAGCCATGGATTTACAGCCAAGATCGGAATAATTTGCTACTATCCATCTTTAATTTAGCCCAATAAGATTGCACTTTATGAGCAGCACCCCAGATACCCGCTTAATTTGGATCGACCTTGAAATGACAGGGTTAGATACAGACAATGATCAAATTATTGAAATTGCAACGATTATTACAGATGATCATTTAAATATCCTTGCTGAAGGCCCAGTGTTAGCTGTACATCAGTCAGATATTATTTTAAATGCGATGGATGAGTGGAATACACGTCAGCACGGGCAATCTGGACTTATTGAACGCGTACGCCGTAGTAAGTTAACTGCGCAAGATGCTGAGCAACAAACACTTGAATTCTTAAAAAAATGGGTCAATCCAAAATCATCTCCAATGTGTGGAAACTCAATTTGCCAAGATCGCCGTTTCTTACATCGTTTAATGCCAGAGCTTGAGCAGTTCTTCCATTACCGTAATTTGGATGTGTCTTCTGTTAAAGAGTTAGCAAAACGCTGGCGCCCAGAAATTATGAGTGGTTTAAAGAAAAATGCTTCTCATCTTGCGATGGATGATATTCGCGACTCAATTGCTGAATTGAAGTATTACCGTCAATATTTTTTCATCTCAAATAATTAAAAAGTTCTGTTGAAATTTTAGAAAAGGGGCTAAGGCCTCTTTTTTTATAGATTTTATAAATGATCGAAAGAACAAAGTATTAATTAAAATGTTTAAAAGTTGATAGCAAAAAATAAACTGATTTTTATGCTGATAGATCTCAGAATAGTGAAAATTTAAGAATGATAACAGAGACTAAGTTATGCAAAGTAGTAATCCGATTTTAACCCGTGTAGAGACGGTATCCAATTATCAACAACCCATGACCATTCAAGGTGCGATTCAGAAATCTGTTGTATTAACTGTGATTTCGGCAGCGGTGGGTATCGCGCTGTTTATTTATAGTTTTATGACTTTAAATGTATCACTCGCCTATGCTAGTGCGATGGTGGGGGCGATTGGTGGATTCATTCTGGCACTCATTACTACTTTTAAGCCGAATACTGCTCGAACTTTAGCTATTCCATATGCTTTATTTCAAGGTGCTTTTTTAGGGGGGATTTCAGTCATATTTCAACTGAAATACCCTGGTGTTCCTTTAAAGGCCTTGCTCGCAACATTTGTCACGACTTTGGTGATGTTCGCGCTTTATCGGTTTCAAATTATTCGTGCGACTGAGAAATTTAAAGCGGTTGTGTTGTCAGCCACCATTGCGATTGCGATTGTATTTGTTCTCCAATTTATTATGAGTCTAGCTTTTGGTTCGAGCATTCCATATATATTTGATAATAATTGGCTAGGTTTAGGATTTGCAGCTTTTGTCGCCATTATTGCATCATTAAATCTAATTTTAGATTTCGACCTGATTGAAAATGCCGCAGCTCAATACGCGCCTAAAGCGATGGAATGGTTATGCGGTATTGCCTTGTTAGCCACTTTAGTTTGGATGTATTTCTCTTTTTTGCGTTTAATTGGTCTACTGTCTAGTAATGACTAATGCAGTTCAGCTAAGGCGTGTAAAAAGATCAGACTGATGTCTGATCTTTTTTTAGCGTCTAATTCGGTTTAACAATTTTTTGAAAAAAGATGCATTATGCAATTTCGTAAATGCTCTAGACTTGGCATCATGCATGAAAATTAATTTGAGTGAGAGTCACATGGCACAAGGACTATTAGCAGGTAAACGTTTTTTAATCGCGGGTGTTGCGAGTAAATTGTCGATTGCATTCGGTGTTGCAGAAGCTTTACACCGTGAAGGTGCAGAATTGGCATTTACCTATCCTAATGAAAAAATGAAGAAGCGTGTTGATGACTTTGCTGAACAGTTTGGTTCAAAACTAGTTTTTCCATGTGATGTTGCTGTTGATGCTGAAATCGAACAGGCATTTGCTGAATTAGCAAAACATTGGGATGGTTTGGATGGCGTAGTGCATTCAATTGGTTTTGCACCAGCACATACTTTAGATGGTGATTTTACTGAAGTTACTGATCGTGAAGGTTTTAAAATCGCGCATGACATCAGTGCCTATAGCTTTATTGCCATGGCTCGTGCGGCAAAACCACTTTTAACTGCTCGTCAGGGCTGTTTGCTCACACTCACTTACCAAGGTTCAGAGCGTGTGATGCCAAACTATAATGTTATGGGATTGGCGAAAGCATCTTTAGAGGCTGGCGTTCGTTACTTGGCTTCAAGTTTGGGTGCTGAAGGAATTCGTGTAAATGCGATTTCAGCTGGTCCAATTCGTACGCTTGCGGCTTCAGGTATCAAGTCTTTCCGTAAGATGCTTGATCTGAATGAAAAGGTTGCACCTTTAAAGCGTAATGTCACGATTGAAGATGTAGGTAATGCGGCATTGTTCTTGTGTTCACCATGGGCAAATGGTATTACTGGCGAAATTTTATATGTAGATGCTGGTTACAATACAGTTGGTATGAGTGCAGATTTAATGCTAACAGAATAAATCTCATCGTAAGAAGAAATAAAAATCGGCAATTTTATTGCCGATTTTTTTACATTTTTTAAAGTTCATTTATGTAACCAAGACTAGGTAAATCGTATTTTTTTTGATTAAATATTAAGAAATTCTTTAGCCTTACTAAATTATAAAAGACAGATAATAACCATGCTTGCCAACATCTTTTCGGCATTGGAACAGCTC
>NZ_JBWYIS010000022.1:0-8693 GCF_056779945.1 Acinetobacter sp. ANC_7635
ATTTTAATGAGGACTAAGGTTTGAGTTTGCATCGTTGCGACCGCCATCTTGTGTGGGCGGATCGTCGGGATTTCAACGAGCAAGGTTTCAACTGATGTAATCATTTCCACTCTACGCATTCTTGCATTGTGTATTTCATGTGGTATACCTTAAAAGAATGCAAAAATAGAGTCGAAGATCATTTTTGCATTTTAATATATTTTAAAGGTATGGAAGTCATGGAGCTTAGACATCTACGATATTTTGTCGCAGTGGTAGAAGAACAAAGTTTTACAAAAGCAGCCGAAAAGTTATTTATTGCGCAGCCACCATTAAGTAGACAAATTCAAAATTTGGAATCAGAGCTTGGCATTGCTTTATTTGAGCGAGGTAGCCGTCCATTAAAAACAACACAAGCCGGTTATTTCTTTTATCAGCACGCAGTGAAATTACTTGCCAATGCTGAAGAAGTTAAGTCTATGACAAAGCGTATAGGTCTAGTTGAACGTACAGTAACAATGGGGTTTGTCGGGTCACTGCTTTATGGGCTGCTTTCTAAAATTGTATATTTATATAGGCAGCAGCAACCCCACTTAAAGATTGAACTTGTTGAAATGACCACGCTAGAACAAGTTAAAGCACTCAAAGAGGGGAAGATTGATGTTGGATTTGGGCGGCTTAGAATTTCAGATCCAGCATTGAAGCGAATTTTGCTTCGCGAAGAGCGCTTAATGATGGCAGTGCATGCGAGTCATCCTTTAAGTTTAAAAAAAGAAGGTGTTTATCTATCTGATATTTCTGATGAAAATATTTTTTTATACCCTAGCCATACAACCCCTAGCTTTGCAACTCAAGTCCAAGCCTTGTTTGCAGAATATAATTTAGAACCTAAAAATATACGTTTGGTGCGAGAAATTCAGCTATCTCTTGGATTGGTTGCAGCTGGTGAAGGTATTTGTATTGTTCCAGAAAGTGCGAAATCAATTCAGCTATCCCATTTGCTTTACATCCCAATTTTAGATGAAACTGCAGTAAGTCCAGTATTTATGACGATACGTAATCTAGATGAGAGCGAGGACATCATGTCTCTAATAGATTGTATTTACCAAGTGTATGATTTAGAAGCAATTAAGTATGATAGAAATTTAATTTAGATAGGGTCTAATACAATAATTAGACTTAGGTCTAAAGCTATTGGATAAAAAATAGCAATCAAAAATCTTAAATACTCAAAATAACTACGACTTTAGCTTATGCCCCGAAAAGGGGCTTAATTTTTTTTGATAAATTTCAAACAAATAATTTTAACTTTGAAGAAAAAGTAGGTTGGAATAAAAAATTCAAATTAGAAATTCTCAAAGAATTTTTTTTTAAAGTAATTATTCGTCTAATTTTCATTCAATCATACTAGAAATAAGCCCTCGAGATTATTTAGACCTTGAAGGTATATATATAGATATATTCGGTTTTGGACATTTTTTCAGCTTTAAGTCAATGTTGCGTCATATTTTTGGAGAGTTTATTTGCAGGAGGCGCAACCTTGGAAGCAAACAAATTAAATATCAATCGTGTGATTGATGATGCTAAGTTCACACCATTTCATTGGGGTGTATTGTTTTGGTGCTTATTGATTATTATCTTTGATGGTTATGATCTTGTCATTTACGGAGTTGCATTACCTTTATTAATGCAGGAATGGGCATTAACTTCAGTACAAGCTGGATTGTTAGCAAGTACAGCTTTATTTGGGATGATGTTCGGTGCTATGTCATTTGGTACATTATCAGATAAGCTTGGTCGTAAAAAAACCATCATGATTTGTGTGGCAATCTTCAGTGGATTTACATTTTTGGGGGCATTTGCATCAAATCCGACTGAATTTGGTATTTTACGCTTTCTTGCTGGTCTGGGTATTGGCGGTGTGATGCCTAACGTTGTTGCTTTAATGACTGAATATGCACCTAAGCGAATTAGAAGTACTTTAGTTGCCCTTATGTTCAGTGGATATGCAATTGGTGGTATGACGTCAGCATTATTAGGTGCTTGGTTAGTTCCACAATATGGCTGGAAAATTATGTTCTATATCGCTGCATTGCCTTTAATCGCATTGCCGTTGATTTGGAAATTCCTACCAGAATCTTTGATGTACCTGACCAACAAAAACCAAACCGAGCAAGTGCGAATTAATGTAAAGAAAATCGCACCTGAAAAAAATATTACTGCTGACACTCAATTTGTATTAGATGAAGTCACAGCAGGTGATGAAGCTCCTTTAAAAGCATTATTCCAGCAAGGTCGTACCTTTAGTACATTCATGTTTTGGATCGCATTCTTTATGTGTTTACTTATGGTTTATGCTTTAGGAAGCTGGTTGCCAAAACTTATGATTCAAGCGGGTTACTCGCTTGGTGCAAGTATGATCTTCCTATTTGCATTAAATATCGGTGGTATGGTGGGTGCAATTGGTGGTGGATATCTTGCAGATCGTTTCCACATCAAAAAAGTACTGACAATTATGTTCGTGTGCGGTGCACTTGCACTTATCCTTCTCGGCTTTAATAGTCCACAAATCGTGTTGTATACGCTAATTGCAATCGCGGGCGCTGCAACGATTGGCTCACAAATTCTACTTTATACATTCGTCGCACAATATTATCCGTCAACAGTTCGTTCAACTGGTATGGGGTGGGCATCTGGTATTGGTCGAATAGGTGCAATCGTAGGTCCAGTACTCACCGGTGCTTTGTTAACCATGGAACTTCCGCACCAAATGAATTTCTTGGTCATCGCAATTCCTGGTGTGATTGCAGCCTTAGCAATTTTCATGGTGAATCTGAAAAATTCAGTAGATGGTAAAATTGCTCAGGAAGAATCTGTACACTCTTCTAAAGTCGTAGAACAAACTCAGTAAAAATTCTTTATAAATAAGACAGCTGCCAGAAGGTGGCTGTTACTTAGACTTTTAAACCATTTTATAGGATAAGAGAGATTAGGATGATCTTTTCAAACAAACCTTTTACTTTAAGTTTAATCTCATTAGCTGTTTTAACATCTACTGCAGCATACGCGAATAGTCCACAACAGTCTGAAATAGAGCAACTACGTCAAGAAATTGAAGTACTTAAATCAATGATGGAACAACAACAGAAGAATGCTGTTGTACAGACAAAATCGATTGAGACATTAAAAACTGAATCTGTTAAACCCCAACCAAAACTCAATGTTGGTAAAGATACCACTTTTAATTTTTATGGAAATGTTCGTCTAGATGCTTCATATCAAGCTGAAGGTAGTGGGTTAGATCGCCTATATAATAATATTAATAAGGTTCCTTTAACCGGTAATAATGAGGCGAGTGATCAGCTTAAGTCGACTCTATCAGCAACACGTTTAGGTTTGGATATTCATAGTCAAATTAATGATAAAAAAGTTTCAGGTAAAGTTGAAGTCGACTTTTTGGGTGGAGCTGGATTAGATAATCTTCGTATACGTCATGCTTATATGAATTACGATAAATGGTTAATTGGTCAAACTTGGTCTAACTTTGCTGTGCCAGACTATATGCCTGAAACGATTGATGCCTTAGGTTATGTGGGTGGTGCTGTAAAACGTACACCTCAAGTTCGTTATAGTATGAGTTTAGCACCTGCAACAGGCTTGGTCCTTGCAGCAGAAGATCCAAAAGATGGATTATCTAAAATGCGTACACCTGCAGTCACAGCGCGATTGAATCATCAATTAAATGATGATGCTAAACTCAGTTTACGTACTATGGTCAATGAAAAGAAAACAGAAGTTGATGAAGTCGTTGCATGGGGCGTAGGACTTGGTATGCAATATAAATTAGCTCCTTCAACTACACTGAAAGCTGACTACTATCATGTAAAAGGAGATAGCAGTTTCGTTTCATGGACGAATCCTGGTATCAGCCGTAGCTCATCTGGTGAAATTTTAGATGAGAATGAATTTGACTCAATTACCATAGGTCTAACGCAGCAATTTAATCCTCAATGGCGTGGAACTGTTGGTTTTGGTTATATGAATCAAGATGTAACAAATGCTTATCGAGGTGGTGCAGTAAATCTGACAGAGATCAATAAGGAGCTTTGGCAAGGTTGGGTCAATGCATTCTATAGTCCGATCAAACCGATTAGCCTTGGATTGGAATATGTGTATGGTGAGCGTAAAGCTGTAGTATCTGCACCAAATGGTTCTAACACAGGTGAGGATAATCGTGTAAGTGCTGTAGCAATTTATAATTTCTAAATTATTCAAACTTGAATGATGATAAAAAGAGCGATTTTTCGCTCTTTTTTTATGGGATGGTTTTAGAGAATGTCAGAATAGATCCTAGAAAAAATAAAAATATAAAAGTACTATGAGATCTGTTTTACTTTACATTCTCATCTACTAGGAGAAGGCGCGTTTCGTGTACGAATTAGATTGCAAATTACTCAGTATTTTTTTTCATGTTTACAAATTTAAAAGTGTCTCGGTTGCTGCTGAACAATTGCAGATGAGTCAACCTGCTGTAAGTAATATTCTTAATAAAATTCGACAACATTATAACGATCCGCTTTTTTTAAGAATTGGGAATGAAATGATCCCGACGGAATTATCAAAGCAATTATTCCCATTGGTCAGTGAAGCATTAAGTAAAGTTGAAGCGATTAATAATTTTACGATCGATTTTGATGAAGCTATATCAGATCAACAATTCACCTTGGCGATGACTGATGTTTCGCATTTAGTATTACTGCCTAAGATTTCCCAATATCTAAAAGCAAAAGCATCTCATGTCAGATTAAATGTGCGTCCAATAACTTCTGAAACAAGTTATCAAATGGCAAATGGTGAAATTGATCTTGCATTAGGATTTCTGCCTCATTTGGAAAATGGCTTTTATCAACAAAAACTATTCGAGCAATATTATGTTGTAATTGCAGCAAAAGATCACCCTCGTTTAACGGGAGATTCAATCAGCAAAGAGCAGTATTTGGCAGAATCACACATTGATATTGATGCGGGAATGGGGCATTACCATATTGAAAATGAGCTGTTAAACCTTGAACTTAAAAGAAATATTTTAATGCGATTACCAAGTTATCTTGGTGTTGGTCTTGTTGTTCAAGAAACTGATGCGATTGCTACAGTGCCTTATTATTTGAGCGAAGTTTTATTATCACGAGGAAATTTAAAAATCTTTGATGCACCTATTGCTTTCCCGACATATGGTGTTAAACAATACTGGCATATGTCCTGTCATCATAAGACCAGCCATCAATGGCTTAGACATATGTTTCATGAAATCCTTGTAAAATAACACTCATAAATACTCTATGAGCAAGCGATTGGGGTTATATAGATAGGCTATTCCTTAAACAAAAAATAGCCTAAGCTCTAAGCATCGTTATTAATTTTTAACTAAACCGCCATCCACTATTAAATTTTGACCAGTAACAGCTTTGGAGTACGGTGACAAAAACATTAAAATGGCTGAAGCAAACTCATCAGGAGTGACTACTTTACGCAAGGGGGTAGCGGAAGCAATATAATCAAAAACTTCCTGTGGCGTGCTTTTACTTGCATCAGTTTGTTGAAGTAAACCACCAGACAACATATTGACATTAATTCCAAACTCACCTAATTCATGAGCACATGTTCTCGTCAATGCGAGAAGGGCAGATTTTGCAGTAGTATAGTCATGATATGGCACAACAGGATTTTGCACCAAGTTTGTTCCTATATTCACAATTCGACCGAATCGATTAGCTTTCATGTCGGCTAAAGCGGCTTGAGTGGTATTAAGGGCAGCTTTGACAGCACCCTCAAACTGAGTGTGCATATCATTCCATTGTATTTGTGAAATATTTGGTCTTGCATCCCCGTTAAATTTAAATCTAACGAGTGCATTATTCACAATTGAATGAATAGCTTCACCAAAATGCAGTTTGGCAGCGTTAAACATTTCTGAAACTTGATCTGCATCAGTAATATCTGCTTGATAACTAAAAACTTGATCAGGATGTGAAAGTTTTAATGTTTTAGCGGACTCATGACTACTATGATAATTGACAACGACACGAGCGCCTTCGCGCAATAATGCCTTGGTAATAGCCAAGCCAAGGCCTCGTGCCCCACCTGTAACGAGTACAATCTGTTCGTTTATTTTCATTTACACACAATCAATACGACTTGGTGAAGATTGTATTTAAATAATAAGTAACTTCAACCTTTGATAAAGCAAAAATATTTATTTTTGAAATGAAATTTCTAATAGTTTGTGATGAATAAATCTGAGCTTGTCTAAGACTTTATCTGATAGCGTAAATGGGTATGCATCATCTAAACCCATACTGCGATTAAGTGCATTTAAGTTAAAAGTGATGGTTAACCAGTTTTGTAAAACAGTTTCAAAGTTTTTAGCACCAATCGGATTTTCTTCGATCGTCATACTTGGGAGATCAGCACGTTTAGATTGAACACTCAGACCCGCATAGTATGCTGTTTCTAAGGTATCCATCATATGTAAATAATGTGCCCAAGTCTCTGCCCAATCTTCCCATGGGTGAGCACTTGCATAGGAACTAATAAATTTTTTCTGCCAGTCTATGGGTGGACCTTCGTGATAATGTCGCTTTAAAGCCTCAGCATAATCTTGTCGTTCATCTCCAAACATTACTCTGAACGCATCAATCAGATCTGGTCGAAGCTGTTGAATGAGATCGAAATAGTAATGCCCGCTTTCGTGGCGAAAATGACCGAGTAGGGTTCGATAGTTTTCACCCATTTTTATTCGGGTTGTTTCGCGGTATACGACGTCTGCTTCGCTTGCATTTAATGTAATTGTACCTTGAGCATGACCAGTTAAAACAGGAAGATCTGGTTCGGGCATCAAAAAATTAAATCTAAGTCCAAATTGATCTTGATCATTTTTTTTGGGTCTCGGCATGATATTTAGTTGTTGCATCATATAAAGGAAACGACGCTTCGCATGCTCTAATCTGCTCCAATAGATGGTGTGATCAGGGTTATTTAAATTTGGAATAATAGAGGTTAGTTTGCAAGAGTCACAGTAAATATCAGAACTTTCTGCAGGAATCATCCAATTGCATACATGATGATGCAAATAATTAAAACAGGGTTTATAGAGTTTATTTTTGAATTTGGGATTAATAGATTTCCACAACTGACTAGTATGTTTATGGAAACTTCCCATTTCTCTTTCTTCTACAACATATCCTAAATTAATTCCACAATGAGTACATGTAGAATTCATAAAAAAAATTTGCCGATTGCACTGCGCGCAAGAAAAATATTTCATAAAAATTATTCATTTTTTTGAGATTATACCATTGCTTTTTTCAAAAAAAAATTTGTGTTTCTGATATTAAATAATGAAAATTAAAAGCAAGAAAAAAGATGAACAATAAGTAAGCAATGTATTGAATTTGTAAATAGCAGTCTACTTAAGATCATTTAGTTGCTGTATAAAATAAAATCAATTTTATTAAAAAATAGTGTGATGCAAATCACAATATATTGAAATATATGATTTTTAATCTAAAAAAATCTTGATTAGAAAACTAAATGATCGTTTAATGCTATTAAGTAAAATTTCTTTAAATCTATGGGTATTTTGTATATGCAAACTCAGATTATCTCAAAAAAAACCTTGAATAATACGATCACTTCAGAGAGCAATATAATTAAAATTGTTGAAGACTCAGTTGTAATGATCGATGTGGCTCCTGAAGATGTTCAAGAGCTCATTGTGAATGAAAATCAGGTCATTATTAAATTAAATAACGGGGAAACAATTACTTTAGATAACTTCAATTATGAAACTTCAGATCTTGTTTTCCGTAATCAAAACGGTGAAATGTATGTCCTTGATTTCAAAAATGTAGAATATAACCCATTAGAAAATATCGAAGCTTTATTAGAGGGCGGTGCTGGAACTGGTGCAACAATATTAAATAATTGGTTAGCTGGTGGAGCATTAGCACTAGGCGCAGTTGGAGTTGGCGTTGCTGTATTTGATGCAGCTAATGGATCAAGTGACACAAAACAACCTTCCAAAGATCTCAGCAAATTAGTTGATGCAATCAATGATGCTAAAAATTCATTAAATCAATTGGATGGTGATGAAAAACAGCGAGTTGAAAATGCTATTAATGATGCAGAAGCTGTTTTAAAAGACCCAGAATCAAGTCAAGAATTACTTGACCAGACGGCTGATGATTTAATTTCTATTGTTGAAGATGCTTTAAAAGATCAAGAAGCTAAAGATGCTGCTAAATTAGAAGAAGCAATTAATAATCTTGAAGCTGATTTGGAAAATGCAAAGGATAAGTTGGAAAATGAAGATCCAAATGATCCATATACTGATGAAACTAAATCAGAATTAGAAAAAGAAATTGAAGAAGCTCAAAAGCTTGTAGATGACTTCAATAACAATATTGGTGATAAGCCAAGCATTGATGATGTAAACAACGCTAGTGATGAACTAAATAATGCTGTTGATAATCTAAAAACTGAATCACAGCAAGAATTTGAAAATACGCCTGCTACAGAAGCGGATTTAGTCGCGCTTGAGACGAAGGCGAATGAACTTCAAAAGAAACTTGATGACAATGCAGAGTTGGAAGAGTCAGCAAGATATACTGATGAAACACGTGATGCACTTCAACAAGAAATTAATGAAGCTTTAC
>NZ_JBWYIS010000023.1:0-6750 GCF_056779945.1 Acinetobacter sp. ANC_7635
TCGGTTCAAGAGATATGCAAAAGTTGCTCATGCTCGTTGAGAAGCATGACGCACAGATCAAACTTGTTGGCGATAGCTACCAATTGAATGCCGTCTTAGCAGGGTCAACTTTCAAATTTATTCAAGACAATCTTGATCATAAAAACATTGCTTCACTGGAAGATATACAACGCCAAAAACATGCCGTTGAATCTGAAAAAATGCTCGAAGCGTCAAAACTACTCTCTAAGCACAAAGTGGGTGATGCACTTGAAATCTATAAATCTATAGATGCCATTCGAGAATATGAAACCCATGATCAAGCCTTAGCAAAAACTGTTAAGTCTTGGAGCGAAGATCCAAGCGACAATAAATTAATGTTGGCGCATAAAAACAGTGATGTGAACGCCCTTAATGCAATGGCTCGATCAATTCTGATTGATGAGGGTAAGCTCGATGCTCAAAGCCATTCAATACAGAGCTACAGGGGTGCTATTGAAATTGCAGTCGGTGAAAAGATTGTATTCAAGCAAAACAATTCAGCCATGAACGTGAGTAATGGCGAAGTTGCTCAAGTCATTGGTTTTGAACTGGATGAATCAAAAAAACCTAAAGCCATGATGGTGCAATCGCAGAATGATCACAGCATCATTAAAGTGGATTTATCGGAATACAATCACTTTAGATATGGCTATGCCAATACGATTCACAGTTCGCAAGGTATGACGGTTGATAGTGCTTATATCGTGGCAAGCGAAACCATGAACGCCAATTTAACCTATGTCGCCCTGACACGTCACAAACACAATGTTGAAGTGAACTATAGCGCTGAAAATTTCCAAGCAGACAAGCCAAATCAAAGCGCATTTGAGCAACTCAAGACCTCATTAAGTCAATCTGAGAATAAACTCTATACAACCGATTACACCGTTGTAGAAGCTAAAGACAAGCTCATTCAATCTTATCTACAAGATCATAGAAGCCACATTGAACAAAAACGTCAATTCTATGGCATCAATGAAAAACTCTACGCCTTGACCAGTGATCAGCAGACTTTTACCAAAGATGCGATTGTGTCAGAAGTAAGGGCAAGCCTTAAATCTAAGGCTTTACTAGGTGATGAGATCGTCAAACTTAATGGCAAGATGAATATTGCCAAAGGTGAAGAATTGAAGCTGTTAAACGATGTTGAAGTTAAGACCGGCTTTTTTAAGAAAGAAAGTTTTAGCAAGGGTACAGAGATCAAAGTTATTGATGCGTACAAAGTGAAAGATCAGCCAATGATTAAAGCTCGTATCTATAACAAAGAATACGAAATCCCATTAAGTAAGATGAAGCTCGATTACTCAGATAAGTATTTCAATGAGTATAAGCAAAACACCAAAGCCCGATTTGATGCACGTTATAAAACAGAGGTACATAGCAAATTCAGAGAAGAAATAGCGATGCAGAAAAATACTGCGCCAAGCGTGAATATCAATAGCCCGATTAATCAGTTAAAGCAACAACAAGCCCCGAAACAGAACGCCCCAAGACATACGCCAAGATTTTAAAAAAAGGAGCTAATGCTCCTTTTTTAAGGCTTGAATCCGAGTTGTTCCAGGAGTGGATAGAACGTCCTAAATTTTTCAGGCTCTAAAAGCATCTCAGCAATACGTTTTGCAAAGTCTTCGTATGATTCTGTACCAGTTGAATATTCGCTCATTTCGTGCATTTCAGACAGCTTGTGAGCGAATAAATGCCGTTGTGCATCGGTCATAGGTATGAAGAAATCAGGAGTATTCGGGTCACGTTTTGAATTTGTTACGTTTTCAAATTTAGCATTTGGTTTTTGTTTAAACTTGAATGAAAAGCCTGAGATTGTACGCCCTCGCTTATGTTGTTCATAAGTCACCGTAATATCTGTATGTTCGTTAATCTGCTTAATAGCAGGCTCTAAGACACGACTTTTAAAGTTGTTCATTGCGGTGTATTCATTGTCGTCTAAGCCTAATCTATTTCTAAAATCATCTAATTCAATTTGTGGAACTTTACCAACCTCACGCCAAGCAATAAGAAACTCATAAAGCCTAATAGCGTATTTACTGGTAAGTTGGCTGACTTGTTTAAGTTGGTAGCTCGTAAAATGTTGTTCAAGCCGTGTGATCAATGGGACAACATCAGGAGCGAAAGTAATTTCTAGCGTTGCTGTAGTATCAATATATTTAATACGACTGACCCAGCGAGAGCGAACAATACCTAAATTCCCTTTTTTGTCTGATTCTTTAAATGAGAATTGACGATCAAACAAGTTATTTACAGCTTCTTTTAATGCTTTATAAGCACCGCTATTGCTCACATCAAAACGACTAGCGTAGTCGTGTGCGTGAATTTCTAACTTACTGTCTGCTGTGATTCCTTTTCCTGTTTCTCTAGCGTTAATAATGGCTAAAAGAATTAGACGTTGTTCTGTAACTTCGAGGTTGTAACTGGCATTTATTAGAGCATTATCTTTCACAACAAGTTCGTTTTTCATGTTAACTGGATTCAATTATACTTATTAAGATACATAATACTATCATGTATCAATTGATACAATACCTACAGTGAATCTAAATGCGGAGTAATTGTATCTTTATAACGGAGTAATTGTATCTTTATAACGGAGTAATTGTATCTTTATAACGGAGTAATTGTATCTTTATAAGAGCTGAAAGCCTTGCTGTGCTTGCGTTTCAGCGTGTCTAAAAGCATTTAAAAGCTTTAAAATATATTAAAAGCCCAAACACACTCAAAAATCCTGTGGATAACTGCCCTATGTTTTCGCTCCGCTCAAACTCTATTGAAGCTCGTTCCTCGCTTCGTGGGGCAGTTATTTTCAACTACCTGTTAGGACGCTAAAAGCAAGAATGGATTCGCTTCGCTCATAAAGCTTTATGCTCGCTTCGCTCGGAACAAGGTTTAAATTTCTTCAGTTCGCACCATACGGATGCTCTGTTTCTTCAGTGATCTGCAAAAGGGAGCTTGTAATCAGAGGGAAAAGGGCAAAAATTTTGATTATGGGGAGTCGCAAGCACTCCGCTTGCTCTGTACTTATGGGGTAAATCGAAAAATAAGCCTTAAATAGCCATATTTCGCATTTTAAAACATATATGCTACCTAACTATACCCTTAGTCGTAAAAATCCAAATAAGCGCAAATGGTGAAGAATTAGAGGGGTTTTCAATTTCCATTGTTGGCTAATTATTTGTAATTGAGTGATTGAAGAAAATCTCTCTTAAAATATTTTTTAGTTAGAACATTTTTTATTTCAGTTTCCTAAGACCGCTATTTCTACGAGCAACAACAACGACATAAAGCTAATAGAGTTGTAACACTATAGAGTTATAACTCCATGTTTTGCAAGCCATTTTTTCAAAATTAATACAAAAAGTGATCAACATTAAAATTATATTCAATCCTGTCTAAATAAAGATGGATGAGCGTATGAAAGACAACCGTAAACAACTTGCAATTTTAGTCGATGAGGAATTTTTAAAGGAGTTTCACGAGGCTTGTAAAACTCAGGATGTGAATGCAAGCCAAGCAGTACGAGCATTTATGCGTGAATACATTAAAAAATATGGTACTACCAAAGAGGGCAAAAAATGAAAATTCTAAATAAAACAATTCTATTCGCTGTTATTCCATTCTTGATGGTTGCATGTTCAAAGCCTGATATATCGGGGGTTTGGATTCCTGAAAATTTTGAAAAAGGCGAAAAGTATTATGAATATTATGAGATTGGTCAAAAAGACAGTTTAGATCGCTATAGCTTTACTAAATATATTTATATTACTCGTTCAAATAATCCTAGACAAAAACTTCCTCTGCTCAATGGAAAAATAGAGAAAAAATTAGAGTTTACTAAAGACAATACCTACTGTGTTGAGGGTTCAATGCAGACTGAATGTGTGGTTTATGTCGATGGAAAACTCGACATTTACGGTGAGGGTACGCACGTTAAATCTCCTCAAAATCCCCCTAAAATTCCAGTTAATCAATAGGTGATGCCATGAAAAAAATCATCACGATATTGATGTTGCTATTCAGTGCTTTTGCACTGAATACCGCCTATGCCGTTGAGAACTACACCAATACCCAAGATTTAGGTACGGGTGAAATTCAAATTCCACAAAATCAAGGCAAAGAAAATATGGGAGGGGCGGTTCAATCTGTTTCTGATAATGGGATGAAAGTATTAAACAATGTGACTGAGCGTATTGCTGGTGATATTGATAAGAAAGTCAAAACGCAGATTCAAAAATATTATGTGCAGGTCACAGACCCTTTACTTGATGTTTTTGCAGGGTTCATCGTGCTTTGGATTATCTTTCAAGGTATCAGCATGATGACAGGTCGCTTGCTCGATATGAATCAAGTGTTTCATCACTTTGTCATCATGCTTATGGTTTGGACATTGGTATTTTCATGGGATGCATTCTATCCGTATGTCGCTGAAGTATTCCTTGATGATTTGCCGAATTTAATTGGTGAAATGACAGGGACTGATACCGTGACCACCTTTCAGTCATTCATGAGCGTAGTCTTAAATTCAATTGCTGATGCTTTCCAAAATGTAGATACAGGAATCACCAATCCAGTATCAGGGTTTTTCTTTGTACTGATCTATGCAGGGATACTCGGATTAGCTTGCCTTGTCTGTGGTGTGTTCTTTCTGATTTGGATTATTTCTAAAATGATTGTTGCTATTTTATTGGTTGTTGCACCGATATTTTTAGCATGTGCCATGTTTCCCGCAAGTCGCAGATATGCCACCAATTGGTTACAGGCAATCATCACGCCTTTAGTGGTCATTTTATTGATGATCATTGCTTCGGACTTTGTGATCTCGACCATTGTGCCGATTGTTCAAGAACTCAATGAAGCAGGTTCAACATTCATCGGGGCTTTCGTGATGATCATTATTTTATTCATGGTGCTTGGTGTATTTTATCTTGTCCCAAAACTTGCAATTTCTTTGGTCGGCAGTGGCTTTGAAGCTTCAACCAGTGCAACCAGTGGCGTAATGCAATCTTTCACTTCTAAGCTGAAAGGAAGATAAAACCATGAGACCCCTAGAATCCATAAATAGAGCTGAGTGTTAACGAAGCGAACAATGAAAGGAGCAACCATTTCCCCCTCTGATTACCTTTTTTTTACGAGCGATGCCGATAAAATCTGTGATTTTGTCGAGCAGACCGAAGTAAAAAAATCGGTTACTAAACTTCACACAACAATATGAAGCGTGGATTTATCATTAACGAATAGCAATGAGTAATGCACGCTTCCGCGTTTCTCTTCGAGAAACAAAAAAGCACGATCTAAAAATAGGCAAAATGGCGATTTATCACTTATCTGTAAAGTCTGGGAAAAATCAAAGCTCAACGGGAACACGGGGAGCAAGCCATTACGCCTATATCAATCGTGATGGAAAGTACAAAAGAGAAGATATTGAGTTTAGCCAATCAGGAAATTTACCGACTTGGGCTAAGGACGCCAAACACTTTTGGAAATCGGCAGATCAATATGAACGTGCCAATGGTCGGGTTTATACTGAGTTAGAAATCTCATTGCCTAGAGAACTTAATCAAGAACAAAGACAAGCATTAATTGAAAAATTTGTCGCCCACACATTAGGCGAAAACTTTACTTATTCCTATGCAATTCATAATCCTTTATCAAGTGATGGCGAACAAAATCCGCATGTGCATTTGATGTTTAGTGAAAGAAAACTAGACGGCATAGATCGAAATGAAGAACAACACTTTAAACGCTACAATGCCAAAAATCCCGAACTAGGGGGCGCAGGCAAAGACCGCTATTTTTCTGCTCGAAAATTTGTTTCTGATGTTCGTATGAGTTGGGCGGATATTGCCAACGATTACATGCAAAGTCTTGGATTAGATGCTCGAATTGATCATCGTAGTTATCAAAAAATTGGTACAGAAATTCAAAGTCAAAACTTTAGAGCCGACTATATCAGCCATGATAAATATTTAATTAATGAAAATATCCAAGCGATCAAAAAACAAAATGGCGACACGATTATTGAGCGACCAAGTGAAGCATTAAAGGTGCTTACTTCTACCCAATCAGTTTTCACAATGAATGAACTTGAACGCTTTTTATCAGCGCATACAGATGGGGAAGCACAGTTTTTAAAAGCCAAAGAAGCGGTTTTAACATCACCCGATTTAGAAATGTTGTTCGGTAAAGATTGGGTTGTATTCTCCAGTAAGGAACTGGTGAGCATTGAGGATTCAATCTCGACCTTTGTTTATAACGCTAATCAAAATAGCCGTATTCAAAAGCCAGTGACATTGATTGATAAATTGCCTTTAAATGCGGTGCGTACTGCTGAAACAAGAACATTCAATCCCGAACAAGAAAAAGCATTTTATACCCTAACGTCTACAGATCGAATCAGTTTGTTGAGTGGTTCTGCAGGAACAGGCAAGTCATACGTTTTGAGTGCGGTATCAGAAGCATATAAAGATTCAGATTATCAAGTTTATGGGATTGCTTTACAGGCAATCACAGCAAAAGCGATTGCCAAAGATTGTGATATTGAAAGCCGTACCATTGCATCATTCTTAGCTAAATATGAAAGTGGTAATTTAGAGATCAACAATAAGACTGTGTTGATCTTGGACGAAGCAGGGATGGTCGGTTCAAGAGATATGCAAAAGTTGCTCATGCTCGTTGAGAAGCATGACGCACAGATCAAACTTGTTGGCGATAGCTACCAAT
>NZ_JBWYIS010000024.1:0-6149 GCF_056779945.1 Acinetobacter sp. ANC_7635
CGAGTTCAATTAAGCCATCGATGAGTTCAGCAGGCTGACCTGCAGTACCAAACCCACCAATCATAATGGTTGAACCGTCTTTAATTTGGGAGAGGGCTTCGGTTAAAGACGCTGAGCTTTTATCAATCATAATCACTTCCTAAACAAACGATCTACATTTACCTTTAATATGATCAGGTCGATGTAGACGATGATGGGGTAGTATTTTGACGCTTCGTTAAAATCACGTGCGCTAAAATACCAATACAGATTCCCCAAAAAACTGAACTTAAACCTAAAAATTGCATGCCTGAAACAGTCGCCAAGAAAGTAAGGAGAGCTGCGTCACGATCCTTTTCTTGGAACATAGCAACGTGTAAATTTGTAGCAATAGCACCTAAAAGTGCTAAACCTGCTAATGCAGCAACAAGTTCTTTAGGCAGTAAGCTAAAAAGCATCACAATGCTGCCTGCAAATAAACCACCTAAAATATAGAAAATACCGTTCGCAATACCTGCGATATAACGTTTCTCTTTGAGCTCATGTGCATCTTTACCTGTACAGAGTGCGGCTGTTATTGATGCCAAGACAATGGTGATCCCGCCCACACAAGCAACAGCTAACGATGCGATACTGGTAGTGGTAATAATGGGTTTTGCTTGAATGTCATAGCCACTTAATTTCAAAATTGCCATGCCAGGTAAAAATTGACCAGAAAGGCTGACTAAAATAAGAGGTACTGCAAGATTTAGAAAAGAGTTAAGCGTCCACTCGGGCGCAATGAATTGGGGTATTGCAAGTGAAAACTCCATATTCACAGCATTGAATTTTCCGAGGACTAAACTCATGAAAATACCAGCTGCCAATACAAAAAGCATGGCATATCGAGGTGTTAAACGCTTAGCAATCAGATACGAAATAAGCATTCCAAACACAATATATGGCATGGTATTGGTCGCGGTAAAAAGACCAAATCCGAACTGACATAAGATACCCGCCATCATTCCTGCAGCCACTGATTGCGGTATCAAAGCCAATAGTTTGTCGAAATATCCGGTAATACCAATGATGAAAATCACTACAGCTGTAGTGATATATGCAGCAACTGCTTCATTCAGTGATATATCTGGAAAAAGTGTGACTAGCAGAGCAGTACCAGGTGCCGACCAAGCGGTGATGACAGGAACTTTAAATTTTATTGATAATAGAATTCCAGCTACAGCAGCACCAATTGAGATACCCCAAATCCATGAAATCATCATGTCTGGTGAAACTTGGGCTTGTTGTGCTGCTTGAAAGAAAATAATTAATGGTCCGGCATATGAAATCAATACAGCTAAAAAGCCGGCGACAGTGGCGGAAATAGACCAATCTTCTTTTAGTGTTTTAAACAGGGTTGCCATTGTATTTGCCTCCTTGCGTCAATGATCCTGTGAATTTAAAGAGTCCGTGATCAGGGTTAACCCTGATCACCACCACCTACAGGTACGACTGTGCCTGTAATGTATGAAGACTCATCTGAAGCAAGGAACAAAATAGCATTTACTTGTTCTTGAATAGTGCCATAGCGTTTCATGTAGCTGCGGTCAATTGTTTGATCAACCACTTCTTGCATCCAAGCTTGATCTTGCTCAGATAGTGGTGAAGTATTACGTGGAATTACACGTGGTGGAGCTTCAGTACCACCTGTAGCCACAGCATTGATGCGGATACCATCTTTAGCATGTGCAAATGCCATTGATTGAGTAAAACTATTTACACCACCCTTAGCCGCAGAATATGGAAGACGGTTAATTCCACATGTGGCGATAGATGATACATTCACGATCACACCAGATTTTTGGTGTTGCATGTGTGGTAAAACTGCACGACAACTCCATAAAGTAGGAAATAAAGAACGATTGATCTCTTTGATAATTTCCTCTTCAGAAAACTCTTCAAAAGGTTTCATCCAAATCGCACCACCAACATTGTTGATCAGCACATCAATTCGGCCAAAAGTCTCGATCGCTTTATTTACAACGGATTGTGCACCAGCATAGGTTTCAAGATCAGCTAAGACAGTGACACCTGTGCCACCTTGAGTCGTAATTTCTTCAAGTGTGGTCGTCACGTATTCAGCACGGTCAGCCAGTACAACTTTTGCACCTTCGCTAGCTGCTTGAAGAGCAACACCGCGACCGATGCCTTGAGCGGCACCAGTAACGATTACGATTTTATTTTCAAATCTTTGATTCATGTTCCTCTCCACTTTAATTCGCAGAGAATTTTTCGAATAAGAAGTTTGCAGGTTTAACGCCTTCAGCATCTAACCAACCACGAACTGCATCTACCATAGGAACAGGACCACAGAGGTAAACGTCTACATCACCACCGTTGAGCCATTCAGTTTCAATGTGACCTGTCACATAACCTTTACGTTCGTGTGCAGATTCTGGGTTTGCAACTACGGTACGGTATTCAAACCAATCAAGTTTTTCTTGAAGTTTGTTGAGTTCTTCAATAGCAACTAGGTCAAAGTCATTGGTTACACCAAAAACTAAACGTACTGGATGTTCAGAACCTTTTTCTTCTAATACTTGAAGCATCGACATAAATGGAGCAATACCTGTACCACCAGCAAGCATTACTACAGGGCGTACTACATTACGTAAGTAGAAGCTACCAAATGGACCAGTGAATGTCATTTTGTCGCCGACTTTCGCTTCGCTGCTTAAGAAGCTACTCATCTTACCGTTAGGAACGTTACGAACAACAAAGCCGGTCAAACGGTTACCTGGCTTAGAGCTGAAAGAGTATGAACGTGTTTCAGTTGATCCAGGAATACCTACATTTACATACTGACCAGCAAGGAAATTGATATCTGGCTGACCCTCGTCTAGTTGAATATCAAAGGTAATTGTAGATTCAGATAAGTTTTCTACACGAGAAAGTGTACCTTGATATTGATGAATTTGAGTTTTACATACATCAGATGAGGCTTGAATTTGGAAAACTGCATCTGAAGTAGGACGGCACTGGCAAGCTAAGATATAGCCTTGCTCAGCCTCTTCTGGTGTAAGTGCATCTTCAATATAAGTTTCTTCAGGCATGTCATAGCTGCCAGACTCACAAAAAGCTCGACAAGTACCACATGCACCATCACGGCAATCCAGCGGAATATTAATCTTTTGACGATATGCAGCGTCAGAAAGCGTTTCGCCTTGTGCAACTGAAATAAATCGGGTTACGCCATCTTCAAATTGAAGTGCAACATTATGGTTTGACATGGCTGAATATCCTTTAAGAATCTTTTGAACAATTTTTTGGTGTAACTACCAAAATTCCATTTGGTAGTTACTGAACTTGTTATTTACTAATTACAGGTGATATACGTCGATTACTTGGTTGATGTAATCATTTTTAAGTACCACATATTTATTTAAAATTTGTGGTTTTTCACCAGACAAATTGATTTCGTAGCGTGACATGCCGAAGTAGCTGTACGACTTTTGGTAGCGGTAACTTAAAGTATTCCAGTTGAAACGAACAACAACCTTATCTTCATGACGTTCAAGAATTTCAATATTGTTAATATTGTGGCTTGTACGTGTATCAGGCATTGTTGCAGAAGAGCGTTCAGTTTTGATACGGAACACGCGGTCCTCTAAACCTTGACGATCTGGATAATAAATTAACGAGATTTCTGATTGAGGATCTTCAGTTAATGTATTGTAGTCATCCCAAGATGGCATCCAGAACGATGCTGTAGGTGCATAGCACTCTAACCATTCATCCCACTGTTCATCATCAAGTAGGCGCGCTTCTTTAAATAAGAACTGGCTCACTGATTCTAAAGTTGCTTCAAGATTCGCGTTACTCATGCGTTATCTCCTTGTTCAGCTAAAGCTTGTTCTGCTTTAATCGCACGTTTCATTTCTTCTAACCAATGTTGATGTTGCGCAAGGTATAAACCTTCGTCTTCAGTTTTAACGCCTGAAAGTTTAGGTTTTAGGCCAATTTCGTTTGCTGCATCATCTGGGCCATTGATCCAATGCTTTGAGCCACGGCACATATCGTTCCACTCAAGTTCGATACCAGCATAACCTGCTTGACATGCACGGAATTCTTCTAAGTCATCTGGTGTCGCCATACCTGAAGCATTGAAGAAATCTTCATATTGGCGAATACGGCGTGCGCGAGCTTCTGGCTCTTCACCTACAGGTGCGATGCAGTAAATTGTTACTTCAGTTTTATCGACAGCAATTGGGCGAAGTACACGGATTTGTGAACCGAACTGATCCATCAAATAAACGTTTGGATATAAGCAAAGGTTACGTGAGCGCTCGATCATCCACTTCGACATAGCAGGACCGAATTTCTCAGAGTATTCATCTGCTTTAGGGAAGTTAGGGCGGTCTTCAGGGTTAGCCCATTGTGTCCAAAGCAACATGTGACCATTTTCAAAACCGTAAGAACCACCGCCTTGTTTACCCCAAGATCCTGCGCTCATTGCACGGATATTGTCGCCAGCTTGTTTTTCTTTACGTTGTTGCGTAGTCGCAGCATAATTCCAGTGAACTGCAGATACATGGTAACCATCTGCACCATTTTCAGCAGTGAGTTTCCAGTTTCCTTCGTATGTATAAGTTGAGGCACCACGTAAAACTTCTAAACCTTGATCAGACTGACCCACGATCATATCGATAATTTTAGTCGTTTCACCTAAGAATTCTTCTAATGGCAAGACGTCTGGGTTTAAGCTACCGAATAAGAAGCCTTTATAACTTTCAAAACGTGCAACTTTCTTAAGATCATGTGATCCTTCTTTGTTAAAGCAGTCAGAATAACCTGCATCTGTTGGGTCTTTAACTTTTAAAAGTTTGCCTGAGTTATTGAATGTCCAACCATGGAATGGGCAAGTATAAGTAGCCTTATTACCACGTTTGTTACGGCAAAGTTGTGCACCACGGTGTGAACACGCATTGATCATTGCATTTAGCTCGCCTTGACGGTTACGAGCAATCACGATTGGCTGACGACCGATGTGTGTCGTGTAATAATCATTGTTATTTGGAATTTGGCTTTCGTGTGCCAAGTAAACCCAATTACCCTCAAAGATGTATTTCATTTCAAGGTCAAAAAGGGCTTGATCAGTGAAAACTGAACGATGAAGTTTAAACTCACCTGTCTCAAAGTTGTCTACAAGTAACTCATCAAGACGATCTAGATGGCTGGTATTAATTACAGGAATACGTGGCATGGACGTTCTCCGACTTTCCAAATTGAGGGGAAGTCATCGGGATAATTGACTTATCCCGATTCCGACTAATTGATTTAAGCTGATGCGCGGCGACGTTCAACTTCAGTAGAAGGCGCACCTTCAACGTCTTTTACTAATTCAATGTCAAATTGAATATGTTTGAACGCACCTTTCAGACCACGACGAGCAATTTCAGCTTCATCAGTCACGTCTACAGCAGTTGCCACTAAGCCATCACGCGTTGCAAATGCAAAGTCATCCCAAAGGTATTTATCACCTTCGATGTTGAACTGCGTAGTTAATTTACGGTAGCCAGGTGCAGTGACGAAGTAATGCACATGTGAAGGGCGGTTACCGTGACGACCAAGTTTGTCTAATACAAACTGAGTTGTACCTTCTGGTGGGCAGCCATAACCTACAGGCATTGTGGTTAATGCTGTATATTGACCTTGTGCATCGGTGAAGATCGTACGACGTAAGTTGAAGTCAGATTGAGACTTATCAAAGAACGAGTAGTTACCTAAGCTGTTTGCATGCCAAACTTCAACTTTAGCACCTTCAATGATGTTACCTTCAGTATCTTTAACGATACCTTCAATAATTAAAGTTGGGATTTTGCCTTCTTCAGAACCATCATCCATACGTGCAAAACCAACTGATTCTGGTGCACCAGCGACATACAATGGACCTTCAATTGTACGTGGAGTACCACCTGTAATACCTGCTTGAGCATCTTTCTCATCTGCACGTAAATCAAGGAAATGCTCAAGACCTAAACCAGCAGCCAAAAGACCTAATTCGTTTGCTTGACCAGCATCAGTAAAGTACTCAAGACCCTTCCAAACTTCAGATTGGCTTAAATCTAAATCTTCAATCGCTTGGAATAAGTCAGATACTAAACGTACAACGATTTGCTGAACACGTTCAT
>NZ_JBWYIS010000025.1:0-5474 GCF_056779945.1 Acinetobacter sp. ANC_7635
ATAATTGGTAGAAATTTCTCGAAGTTTATTTGAGCAAATTTTTTGTCAGTAATTGATGAGCCAAGATTGGTACCCTTTAGGTACTATTGATTTTAAACTGAAGAGTTTGATCATGGCTCAGATTGAACGCTGGCGGCAGGCTTAACACATGCAAGTCGAGCGGGGGAAGGTAGCTTGCTACTGGACCTAGCGGCGGACGGGTGAGTAATGCTTAGGAATCTGCCTATTAGTGGGGGACAACATCTCGAAAGGGATGCTAATACCGCATACGTCCTACGGGAGAAAGCAGGGGACCTTCGGGCCTTGCGCTAATAGATGAGCCTAAGTCGGATTAGCTAGTTGGTGGGGTAAAGGCCTACCAAGGCGACGATCTGTAGCGGGTCTGAGAGGATGATCCGCCACACTGGGACTGAGACACGGCCCAGACTCCTACGGGAGGCAGCAGTGGGGAATATTGGACAATGGGCGGAAGCCTGATCCAGCCATGCCGCGTGTGTGAAGAAGGCCTTTTGGTTGTAAAGCACTTTAAGCGAGGAGGAGGCTACTAAGATTAATACTCTTGGATAGTGGACGTTACTCGCAGAATAAGCACCGGCTAACTCTGTGCCAGCAGCCGCGGTAATACAGAGGGTGCGAGCGTTAATCGGATTTACTGGGCGTAAAGCGTGCGTAGGCGGCTTTTTAAGTCGGATGTGAAATCCCCGAGCTTAACTTGGGAATTGCATTCGATACTGGGAAGCTAGAGTATGGGAGAGGATGGTAGAATTCCAGGTGTAGCGGTGAAATGCGTAGAGATCTGGAGGAATACCGATGGCGAAGGCAGCCATCTGGCCTAATACTGACGCTGAGGTACGAAAGCATGGGGAGCAAACAGGATTAGATACCCTGGTAGTCCATGCCGTAAACGATGTCTACTAGCCGTTGGGGCCTTTGAGGCTTTAGTGGCGCAGCTAACGCGATAAGTAGACCGCCTGGGGAGTACGGTCGCAAGACTAAAACTCAAATGAATTGACGGGGGCCCGCACAAGCGGTGGAGCATGTGGTTTAATTCGATGCAACGCGAAGAACCTTACCTGGTCTTGACATAGTAAGAACTTTCCAGAGATGGATTGGTGCCTTCGGGAACTTACATACAGGTGCTGCATGGCTGTCGTCAGCTCGTGTCGTGAGATGTTGGGTTAAGTCCCGCAACGAGCGCAACCCTTTTCCTTATTTGCCAGCGGGTTAAGCCGGGAACTTTAAGGATACTGCCAGTGACAAACTGGAGGAAGGCGGGGACGACGTCAAGTCATCATGGCCCTTACGACCAGGGCTACACACGTGCTACAATGGTCGGTACAAAGGGTTGCTACCTAGCGATAGGATGCTAATCTCAAAAAGCCGATCGTAGTCCGGATTGGAGTCTGCAACTCGACTCCATGAAGTCGGAATCGCTAGTAATCGCGGATCAGAATGCCGCGGTGAATACGTTCCCGGGCCTTGTACACACCGCCCGTCACACCATGGGAGTTTGTTGCACCAGAAGTAGGTAGTCTAACCGCAAGGAGGACGCTTACCACGGTGTGGCCGATGACTGGGGTGAAGTCGTAACAAGGTAGCCGTAGGGGAACCTGCGGCTGGATCACCTCCTTAACGAAAGATTGACGATTGGTAAGAATCCACAACAAGTTGTTCTTCATGACGATGTATCTGAGGGTCTGTAGCTCAGTTGGTTAGAGCACACGCTTGATAAGCGTGGGGTCACAAGTTCAAGTCTTGTCAGACCCACCATGACATACTCATACGATACATTGATCTAAATGATAAGCTGGGGACTTAGCTTAGTTGGTAGAGCGCCTGCTTTGCACGCAGGAGGTCAGGAGTTCGACTCTCCTAGTCTCCACCACGTATTCATTCGAATACGTAGTAAGCAAACGAGTTGATAGCTTATAGAGCTTAGTAATAAAGCTGTGTATACTGCACGCCTTGATTATTAAGCTCTGTGATTTATCACAGTTGACTGCGATCTGACGAAGACGTAGTGAATCATTAACAGCATATATTTGAGTTGAAATAATTTGTTCATACTCATAGAAAGAGCGGAAACGAGATAACGTAAGTTATTGAGTTGAAGTGATTGAAATGAGAACTAGCGAAATTAACTGAATCAAGCGTTTTGGTATATGAATTTGAATTGAAGCTGTACAGTGTTTAGATACACAGTACTTCAAACTGTAATGTTGAACGATCTACTTGTAGGATCGAACGACTGTTTGGGGTTGTATAGTCAAGTAATTAAGTGCATGTGGTGGATGCCTTGGCAGTCAGAGGCGATGAAAGACGTGATAGCCTGCGAAAAGCTCCGGGGAGGCGGCAAATATCCTGTGATCCGGAGATTTCTGAATGGGGGAACCCACCTATCATAAGATAGGTATTGCAACATGAATACATAGTGTTGCAAGGCAAACGCGGGGAAGTGAAACATCTCAGTACCCGTAGGAAAAGAAATCAATTGAGATTCCCTCAGTAGCGGCGAGCGAAAGGGGAAAAGCCCATTAAGTTATGTAAGCTTTAGTGGAATGCTCTGGGAAGTGCAACCATAGTAGGTGATAGTCCTGTACACGAAAGGGCTTACATGATGATGTCGAGTAGGGCGGGGCACGTGAAACCTTGTCTGAATATGGGGGGACCATCCTCCAAGGCTAAATACTCCTGACTGACCGATAGTGAACCAGTACCGTGAGGGAAAGGCGAAAAGAACCCCTGTGAGGGGAGTGAAATAGATCCTGAAACCGCATGCATACAAGCAGTGGGAGCATCTTCGTGATGTGACTGCGTACCTTTTGTATAATGGGTCAGCGACTTACATTCAGTAGCAAGGTTAACCGAATAGGGGAGCCGTAGAGAAATCGAGTCTTAATAGGGCGTTTAGTTGCTGGGTGTAGACCCGAAACCAGGCGATCTATCCATGAGCAGGTTGAAGGTGAGGTAACACTTACTGGAGGACCGAACCCACTGTCGTTGAAAAGCCAGGGGATGACTTGTGGATAGGGGTGAAAGGCTAATCAAGCCTGGTGATAGCTGGTTCTCCCCGAAAGCTATTTAGGTAGCGCCTCGGACGAATACCATTGGGGGTAGAGCACTGTTTCGGCTAGGGGGTCATCCCGACTTACCAAACCGATGCAAACTCCGAATACCAATGAGTACTATCCGGGAGACAGACTGCGGGTGCTAACGTCCGTAGTCAAGAGGAAAACAATCCAGACCGCCAGCTAAGGTCCCTAAATCATAGTTAAGTGGGAAACGATGTGGGAAGGCATAGACAGCTAGGAGGTTGGCTTAGAAGCAGCCACCCTTTAAAGAAAGCGTAATAGCTCACTAGTCGAGTCGGCCTGCGCGGAAGATGTAACGGGGCTAAAACTATGTACCGAAGCTGCGGATTTGCAATTTATTGCAAGTGGTAGGGGAGCGTTCTGTAAGCCGATGAAGGTGGATTGAGAAGTCTGCTGGAGGTATCAGAAGTGCGAATGCTGACGTGAGTAACGATAAAACGGGTGAAAAACCCGTTCGCTGAAAGACCAAGGGTTCCAGTCCAACGTTAATCGGGGCTGGGTGAGTCGACCCCTAAGGCGAGGCCGAGAGGCGTAGTCGATGGGAAATTGGTTAATATTCCAATACTTCTGTGTAATGCGATGAGAGGACGGAGAAGGTTAAGTCAGCCTGGCGTTGGTTGTCCAGGTGGAAGATTGTAGGCATGTATCTTAGGCAAATCCGGGGTACTCTATGCTGAGAATCGATAGCAAGCTAGTTTACTAGCGAAGTGGCTGATACCATACTTCCAGGAAAAGTCTCTAAGCTTCAGTTACACAGGAATCGTACCCGAAACCGACACAGGTGGTCAGGTCGAGTAGACCAAAGCGCTTGAGAGAACTCTGCTGAAGGAACTAGGCAAAATGGTACCGTAACTTCGGGAGAAGGTACGCTGCCGGCGGTGATAGGACTTGCTCCTTGAGCTACTGGCAGCCTCAGAAACCAGGCCGCTGCAACTGTTTATTAAAAACATAGCACTCTGCAAACACGAAAGTGGACGTATAGGGTGTGATGCCTGCCCGGTGCTGGAAGGTTAATTGATGGGGTTAGCGTAAGCGAAGCTCTTGATCGAAGCCCCAGTAAACGGCGGCCGTAACTATAACGGTCCTAAGGTAGCGAAATTCCTTGTCGGGTAAGTTCCGACCTGCACGAATGGCATAATGATGGCGGCGCTGTCTCCAGCAGAGGCTCAGTGAAATCGAATTCGCCGTGAAGATGCGGTGTACCCGCGGCTAGACGGAAAGACCCCGTGAACCTTTACTGCAGCTTGACATTGAACTTTGATCTTACTTGTGTAGGATAGGTGGGAGGCTTTGAAGTAGAAACGCCAGTTTCTATGGAGCCGTCCTTGAAATACCACCCTGGTAATATTGAGGTTCTAACTCTGCTCCATTATCTGGAGCGAGGACCATGTCTGGTGGGTAGTTTGACTGGGGCGGTCTCCTCCTAAAGAGTAACGGAGGAGTACGAAGGTGCGCTCAGCGTGGTCGGAAATCACGCGTAGAGTATAAAGGCAAAAGCGCGCTTAACTGCGAGACCCACAAGTCGAGCAGGTACGAAAGTAGGTCTTAGTGATCCGGTGGTTCTGTATGGAAGGGCCATCGCTCAACGGATAAAAGGTACTCTGGGGATAACAGGCTGATACCGCCCAAGAGTTCATATCGACGGCGGTGTTTGGCACCTCGATGTCGGCTCATCTCATCCTGGGGCTGAAGCAGGTCCCAAGGGTATGGCTGTTCGCCATTTAAAGAGGTACGCGAGCTGGGTTTAGAACGTCGTGAGACAGTTCGGTCCCTATCTACCGTGGGCGTTGGAAATTTGAGAGGATCTGCTCCTAGTACGAGAGGACCAGAGTGGACGAACCTCTGGTGTACCGGTTGTGACGCCAGTCGCATCGCCGGGTAGCTATGTTCGGAAGGGATAACCGCTGAAAGCATCTAAGCGGGAAGCCTACCTCAAGATTAGATTTCCCAAGGACTTTATGTCCTCTAAAGAGCCGTTGAAGACTACAACGTTGATAGGTTGGATGTGGAAGTACGGTGACGTATGAAGCTGACCAATACTAATTACTCGTGAGGCTTGACTATACAACACCCAAACAGTTGGTGTTGTGGTTCAAATCATGACAAATAACTTGATTTAGTTAGATAAAACGCTAAACTGCACAAACTAAAGCAACTCAAATAGCTGTTAATAACTTCTTTGACCAAGCAAAGGCACGCAAACAATACATGCGAATAAGACCCAAGCAAAGTCACAACAGTTGTGCTGGCGACAATAGCAAGAGTGAACCACCTGATCCCTTCCCGAACTCAGAAGTGAAACCTCTTAGCGCTGATGGTAGTGTGGGGTTACCCATGTGAGAGTAAGTCATCGCCAGCTCATTATTCTAAACACCCCCTTCA
>NZ_JBWYIS010000026.1:0-865 GCF_056779945.1 Acinetobacter sp. ANC_7635
TCCCAAATTAAAGACGGTTCAACCATTATGATTGGTGGGTTTGGTACTGCAGGTCAGCCTGCTGAACTCATCGATGGCTTAATTGAACTCGGTATTAAAGACTTAGTGATCGTCAACAACAACGCAGGTAATGGTGATTACGGCTTGGCTAAACTGTTACAAGCAGGCGCTGTACGTAAAATCATCTGTTCTTTTCCTCGTCAGTCTGACTCTTATGTCTTCGATGAACTCTACCGTGCAGGCAAAATCGAGTTAGAACTTGTACCGCAAGGCAACTTGGCTTGCCGTATTCAAGCGGCGGGTATGGGCTTAGGTCCAATCTACACACCAACAGGTTTTGGTACTTTGCTTGCTGAAGGCAAACCAACCATGAATTATGAAGGTAAAGACTACGTTTTAGAAAATCCAATTAAAGCTGACTTTGCGTTAATTAAAGCGCATAAGGGCGATCGCTGGGGGAACTTGGTGTACCGTAAATCTGCACGTAACTTTGGTCCAATTATGGCCATGGCAGCAGATATCACCATCGCACAAGTATCAGAAGTCGTGGAACTCGGTGCCTTAGATCCTGAACACATCATCACCCCTGGGATCTTTGTACAACACGTTGTACAAGTTCAACCTGCGCAGTAATTTGAGATTGGAGAAATAAAATGAGTTATCAAAAATTAACCCGTGATCAAATTGCTGAACGTGTTGCACAAGATATTCCTGATGGTGCTTATGTCAACCTTGGCATTGGTTTACCGACCAAGATCTCGAGTTACTTACCTTCTGACAAAGATGTCTTTTTACATTCTGAAAATGGTTTATTGGCCTTTGGTCCACCCCCTGCGGAAGAAGACCGTGACCCTGAGTTAATTAA
>NZ_JBWYIS010000027.1:0-763 GCF_056779945.1 Acinetobacter sp. ANC_7635
TTCCAAACTTCAGATTGGCTTAAATCTAAATCTTCAATCGCTTGGAATAAGTCAGATACTAAACGTACAACGATTTGCTGAACACGTTCATCAACAGGACCTGTTGCAGTATCAACGTTCATCTTTTTAACTAAAGCATTAATTTGTTCGCGGTTCATACTATTTCTCCTTAAGTATGCTTGCTGTGTGGTGGCTGACTTCTAATGTGTTTGAGCTCGCTGCCACAATCCTTGTTTAAAATGACGCTAAAAAACCTCTGGATGTATTGATGTCATGGCCTGAATCAATCAAGCCAAGACACTTAAAACTTAACGATCATCTTCACGGATAGAAGATGGGTGGCGATTTAACGCCATTACTTCGATATTCATATATGGGTAAAGCGGAAGACCTTGTAAAATTGAATGAAGCTCTTCATTGCTTTCCACATCAAAAATACTGATGTTTGAATACTGACCTGTGATTCGCCAGATATGACGCCACTTGCCTTGTTGCTGTAACTCTTGCGAATACGCCTTTTCAACAGCTTTAATCTCATTCGCTTTTTCAACTGGCATATCCAGTGGGATGTTCACATCCATTCGTACATGAAACAGCATGTCTCACTCCTGATGTATCACGTCGCTTATTTGCGGCGAAGGTTGTCAATCTTGTCTAAATCCAACTCAATACCTAAACCATTGCCTTGAGGCAGATGTAATTCGAAATCACGATATTGAAGCGGGGTCTTTAAAATTTCGTCAGTTAACAGCAATGGACCAAA
>NZ_JBWYIS010000028.1:0-653 GCF_056779945.1 Acinetobacter sp. ANC_7635
TCAAGGGAGGTCGGGAGGGATTCTATGCCTACTTTTTCTTCAAATGATGCGCAAATCAATTATCAAACTTTTGGTGATTCAAGCAAGCCTGCTCTTGTTTTCTCTAACTCTTTAGGGACAAATTTCAGCATGTGGCAATCACAAATTGAGTTTTTTAAAGCTTCTCATTATGTGATTTGTTATGACACACGTGGTCATGGTGCATCGGACGCGCCTCAAGGTCCATATACCATTGATCAACTTGGTCAAGATGTGGTGAATTTACTCGACCATTTAAATGTTGAAAAAGCTGCATTCTGTGGTATTTCGATGGGTGGTTTGACAGGTCAATGGTTAGCCATCAATCATCCTCAACGCTTTAGTCATGTGATTGTGTGTAATACCGCCGCTAAAATTGGCAATGAAAATGCTTGGAATGATCGTGCCGTATTGGTTCGTGAACAAGGTTTAGCACCGATTGCATCAACGGCTGCAGGTCGTTGGTTTACAGATCCCTTTATCCAAAGCAACCCAGCAGTGATTGAAAAACTTTCAAACGACTTAGGAGCTGGCAGCCCTGAAGGTTATGCAAGCTGCTGTGAAGCTTTGGCTAAGGCGGATGTGCGTGAACAACTCAAACAGATTTCGATTCCTGTATTGATTATTGCAGGTCA
>NZ_JBWYIS010000029.1:0-647 GCF_056779945.1 Acinetobacter sp. ANC_7635
CACCTAAGTCATCCGCACGGACAGGCGCCAAACCACCGGCATAACGACCAAAAGGCGTACGGATGGCATCAATGATGTATGCGTTTTTCATAGTGTATGATCCTAAAACCAGTCTTAAGCCTGAGTGGCATCAATGAGTTTGGCACCCGTCATCGATTGAAGCTCTTCAAAAGATAAGCCTTCAACTTTCTCAATCACTTTCATGCCATCTGCCGTCACATCAATCACACAAAGGTCCGTATAAATGCGGTCCACACATTTCAAACCTGTCGCAGGATAAGTCAGCTCAGCAACGATTTTCGGTTCGCCTTTTTTAGTGACATGATCGGTGGTAATAAAGACTTTTTTCGCACCCACGGCTAAGTCCATTGCACCACCCACAGCAGGAATGGCATCAGGTGCACCGGTATGCCAGTTTGCAAGATCACCATTTTCAGCGACTTGGAAAGCACCCAGTACCGCGATGTCTAAATGACCACCACGCATCATGGCAAATGAATCACCATGATGGAAGAAAGCTCCGCCTTCAAGCAGGGTTACAAACTCTTTACCCGCATTAATTAACTCAGGGTCACGGTCTTCTTCCGCAGGGGGTGGACCAAAGGCCAATAAACCATTTTCAGAATGTAAAAAGACATCTTTGTCAG
>NZ_JBWYIS010000030.1:0-614 GCF_056779945.1 Acinetobacter sp. ANC_7635
AATTCAGTGCCATATGCCAAATTCTCAAAGGTCGAGAACAAATGTGCAGAAGCGATGGTGCCAACAGAACCTTCAAGCATCGTGCCACCATACAGATCTACACCAGCGAGGTTTGCAATGGTTGCTACATCACGACCTTCGAGTAGGCCACCAGACTGAGCAACTTTTACAGCAAACACAGAAGCAGCATTACGCTTCGCTAAACGATAAGCTGTACTTGGACCCATCAATGACTCATCCGCCATAATGGCAATATCAAAACGACGAGTTAAACGCTCCATGGCATCAATATTGTCAATCGCACATGGCTGTTCAATTAGATCCACACCACCATCTTGCAGAAGCTGAATACCTTTGATCGCTTCTAACTCAGACCAAGCACGGTTCACATCGACACGGATAGAAATATCAGCACCTAACGCTTTTTTGATGGTGAGAACATGCTCAACATCTGCTTCTACAGCACGAGAACCAATTTTTAATTTAAAGAAGTTATGACGCTTAGCTTCGATCATCTTTTTCGCTTCAGCGATATCTTTATCTGTATCACCAGAAGCCAACACCCAAAGTACAGGGACGCTGTCACGCAGACGGCCACCTAACACTTCAGACAG
>NZ_JBWYIS010000031.1:0-550 GCF_056779945.1 Acinetobacter sp. ANC_7635
GTAGTATCGTTTGTTGGCTTAAGCTCATCGATGGTTAATTCAGGTGCTACTGTGTCAACCTCGAAGCTCTCTGGCTGAGATTCACCTGTGTTACCTGCTTGATCTGTTGCTTTTGCAACTACGTCGTATTCGCCATCTGCCAATTCAACTGATGGTGTATATGTCCATGTGTCACCTGTAACTGTCGCTGGACCTTCTGCAACAACTTGACCGTCTTTGTCTTTAACAACGACATTTACTGTTGTTCCTGGTTCAGTTGTACCTGTGATTTCTGGTGTTGTATCGTTTGTATCCGCAATTGGATCAATCGTTACATCGGTATCAGATGGTGCAGTTGTATCTACAGTTAATTTGCCATCCGCAGTTTCAGTAGCAGTATTACCTACCGCATCTTTCGCTTCAGCTTTAACTGTATATTCACCTTCTGGTAATTCTTCAGTCGGTGTATACGACCAGTTACCTTCTGGATCTACAGTCGCATCACCTGTTGCTACAGGGTTGCCATCTTTGTCTAAGATTTCAACTTTTACTGTTGCACCTGGCTCAGTCT
>NZ_JBWYIS010000032.1:0-517 GCF_056779945.1 Acinetobacter sp. ANC_7635
GACTTGTTGGTCTAAGTCTTTGGGTAGGTTGTTTTGGTTGTAGTAGCGTTTGCCAACAATGAGGAATTCTTGATCAGCTCCGCTGTGTTGTTCAATTTCTGGGTGTCCATCGAGTTTGAACCAGTAGCCGACTTGGCTGTCTCTGACGCTGGCTTTGGCGATGAATTGTTTGCTTTGTCCAGCGTAGTAGTCGCTAAGGTGTTGGTTGAGTTTTTCGACTTGGCTGTTGCCTGAGGCGGTGGCTTGGTCTTCACCTTTGAGGTCTTGGATCCATGCAGGGCTGATGTGCCATGCTTGTTCGAGGCCTAGGCTGGCATTGTCTTGGTGATCACTGTGTTGGTGTTTGCTTTGGACTGACCCTGCGCCTTCTTCTTGTTCGAGGGCTGTGGCTTGCCAGCGTTGTAGGTGGACTGCGGTGGGTTGTAAGCTGCGTTGTCCGATAAAACTGGTGATGGTATCAAATTGTTCTGTCGCATCACTACGGTGGTAGCGGATGTTGCGTCGGTTAAGCGCTTGG
>NZ_JBWYIS010000033.1:0-479 GCF_056779945.1 Acinetobacter sp. ANC_7635
TCGATGAGTTCAGCAGGCTGACCTGCAGTACCAAACCCACCAATCATAATGGTTGAACCGTCTTTAATTTGGGAGAGGGCTTCGGTTAAAGTCTTTTGAGATTTATCAATCATAGCGTTTTATAGATAAAGCTATCTATATCCTTTTCGGTCTTGCAAAAATTTAAACAAATCAAAATGATTAGATTTGGATTGGTCTAAATTCTTTAGGTGAATAAGATAAAGGATGGATGCGAAATCCATCCCTTTATTATTTTTAAGCTGATGCGCGGCGACGTTCAACTTCAGTAGAAGGCGCACCTTCAACGTCTTTCACTAATTCAATGTCAAATTGAATATGTTTGAACGCACCTTTCAGACCACGACGAGCAATTTCAGCTTCATCAGTTACGTCTACAGCAGTTGCCACTAAGCCATCACGCGTTGCAAATGCAAAGTCATCCCAAAGGTATTTATCACCTTCGATGTTGAACTGCGTAG
>NZ_JBWYIS010000034.1:0-457 GCF_056779945.1 Acinetobacter sp. ANC_7635
AGCTCAAGAAGCTCTTCGTCGTCTACAAGGTCACATTTGTTTAAGAATACAACGATGTATGGAACACCTACTTGGCGAGAAAGAAGGATGTGTTCACGAGTTTGTGGCATTGGACCATCAGTCGCAGCACATACAAGGATCGCGCCGTCCATTTGAGCAGCACCAGTAATCATGTTTTTAACATAATCGGCGTGGCCCGGGCAGTCTACGTGAGCGTAGTGACGAGTTGGAGAATCGTATTCTACGTGTGATGTATTAATTGTAATACCACGTGCTTTTTCTTCTGGTGCAGAGTCGATTGCAGCGTAGTCTTTAGCTTCACCACCGAATTTCTTCGCACATACAGTTGCGATAGCAGCAGTTAAAGTTGTTTTACCATGGTCAACGTGACCGATTGTGCCCACGTTAACGTGTGGCTTATTACGTTCAAACTTAGCCTTAGCCATGAGATCTTCCT
>NZ_JBWYIS010000035.1:0-444 GCF_056779945.1 Acinetobacter sp. ANC_7635
GCTTCGGGTTGATAAAACGCCAGCCCATGGTGGTGTCTTCAATCTTTTGACTACGACCAAATGCACTCTCAGATTTACCCATCACAAATGGAGCACGTGACATAGATTCAACACCACCTGCCACAATCACGTCAGCCTCACCAGCTTTAATGGCACGCGCGGCCATTGCCACAGTATCGAGTGATGAACCACATAAACGGTTGACTGTGGTTGCAGGTACTGTATAAGGAATACCTGCTAAAAGCGCCGACATACGACCGACGTTACGGTTATCTTCACCGGCTTGGTTGGCACAGCCAAATAAAACGTCATCGACGACATTCCAATCCACAGAAGGGTTACGTTCCATTAATGCTTTTAATGGCACTGCACCTAAGTCATCCGCACGGACAGGCGCCAAACCACCGGCATAACGACCAAAAGGCGTACGGATGGCATCAATGA
>NZ_JBWYIS010000036.1:0-417 GCF_056779945.1 Acinetobacter sp. ANC_7635
CAGGCTTGCTTGAATCACCAAAAGTTTGATAATTGATTTGCGCATCATTTGAAGAAAAAGTAGGCATAGAATCCCTCCCGACCTCCCTTGATAAAAGGGAGGGGGTTTTTAATAGTTAAACACGTTCAATAATTAAAGCGATGCCTTGACCCACACCGATACACATAGAGCACAATGCATATTTGCCACCAGTTGCCTCTAGTTGGTTGAGAGCAGTCGTCACCAAACGCGCACCTGATGCACCCAATGGATGACCCAGTGCAATTGCACCACCATTTGGGTTTACACGCGCATCATCGTCGGCTAAACCTAGGTCACGTGTACACGCCAATGCTTGTGCTGCAAACGCTTCGTTCAGCTCAATCACATCCATTTGCTCTAGTGTTAAACCTGTTTGAGCCAATAACTTTTTAATCG
>NZ_JBWYIS010000037.1:0-399 GCF_056779945.1 Acinetobacter sp. ANC_7635
CGCAAACGGCTGAAAACGTGGCTGAACAGTTCAATATTAGCCGTGCTGATCAAGACCAATTTGCTTTAACCAGCCAACAACGTACGGCTGCAGCGCAAGCACGTGGTTTCTTTGATCAAGAAATCGTGCCTGTGACTATTCCACAGCGTAAAGGTGATGCAGTTGTGGTGGCAAAAGATGAACATCCTCGTGCATCAACCACTTTAGAAGCGTTAACCAAGTTAAAACCTGTTGTAAAAGCAGACGGTACAGTAACCGCAGGTAATGCATCAGGCATTAACGATGGTGCTGCTGCGATTCTGATTGCTTCTGATGCAGCTGTAGAAAAATATGGTTTAAAACCTCGTGCCAAAGTGATTGGTGCAACCACTGTTGGGGTTGAACCTCGCATTATGGGCT
>NZ_JBWYIS010000038.1:0-387 GCF_056779945.1 Acinetobacter sp. ANC_7635
GAAAGTCGTAGTCGCTTTCGTTGCTTTGCATGATGAAGGGTCGGATGTCGTATTGTTGTTGCAATCCACTGTGGTCTAGGCTGAGGCTCGAGGCAAAGAGTGGGCTTTTGTTTTGCCATTCTTCAAAGAGGATTTCCACCACTTCGACCACGGATTTGTTCATAAATACGCGGCTGTTGCGGCGTTTGTGCCAAAGTGAAGTTGCATCGTTAAGCGTGAGTTTGTAGAGGGTCAGTGCCCCATCGCTTTGTCCTTGTGAGGCTTCGGTGATGATACCAGTGGTTCTAAACAGGGTTCCTTGATCAGTGACTTGATCGACGGCCACTTGTGTGCCGATGAATTGTTTGAGTGGAATTAAGGCATTGGTCGAGAGACAGATGAGTTCTG
>NZ_JBWYIS010000039.1:0-342 GCF_056779945.1 Acinetobacter sp. ANC_7635
CGTATACTTCTGCATCGAATTTAGTGTGTGGCTTGATCGCACCTGGTTTAGAAAGTACTTGACCACGTTGTACGTCTTCACGCTTAGTACCACGTAATAAGATACCACAGTTCTCGCCCGCACGACCTTCGTCTAGAAGTTTACGGAACATTTCAACGCCAGTTACTGTCGTTTTAACTGTGTCTTTGATACCTACGATTTCAACTTCTTCGCCTACTTTCACGATACCAGCTTCTACACGGCCAGTTACTACTGTACCACGACCAGAAATAGAGAATACGTCTTCGATTGGCATTAAGAATGCTTTATCAATAGCACGCTCTGGCTCTGGGATGTAAGTGT
>NZ_JBWYIS010000040.1:0-338 GCF_056779945.1 Acinetobacter sp. ANC_7635
GTTATGCAAGCTGCTGTGAAGCTTTGGCTAAGGCGGATGTGCGTGAACAACTCAAACAGATTTCGATTCCTGTATTGATTATTGCAGGTCAGCAAGACCCTGTGACCACTGTGGCAGATGGTCAGTTTATGCAAGCCGCGATTACGGGTAGTCAACTTGTTGAGATTAATGCTTCGCACATTTCTAATGTTGAACAACCACAGGCGTTTAACCGAGCTGTGGCTGAATTTATTCAGGCTTAAGTTTAGAACAACTCAAACCTGAACTCAGGAAACATCACTTGTCACGGGTGACTCATCTTGACGCTTTGCCAGATTGCTCCACCAGTCTGGCTTTTT
>NZ_JBWYIS010000041.1:0-337 GCF_056779945.1 Acinetobacter sp. ANC_7635
CCTCAGGTAACGCTGTCACTTTTGTTTGTGCTTCTGTTTTCGCAGCAAGTGCATCATCACGTGCTTGAGTCAATGCAGTAAGTTCTGTTGGGGTGATGAGGCCATTGGCATTTGCATCGATCAGCGCTTGTTCTGCCGCAGCGTATGCTGCTTCAGCCGCCTCTACTGCTGCTTCGGCATCTGCCAATACTTGTTCGTACTCATCTGCTATGCCATCTTCGTTTTCATCATTTACTGTTGGTAAGATGATGTCGACTAGATCATCTAAGCGTGCATCCAATGCGTCTTTGTCTGCTCCTTCTGGAAGTGCATCAACTTTCGCTTGTGCATCTTCTTT
>NZ_JBWYIS010000042.1:0-333 GCF_056779945.1 Acinetobacter sp. ANC_7635
CTAGCACCCATCCGCAACGCGCCAAAGTGGTGGGACCTGCAGGAGAAGAAATCCATGTCGATGAATGGGGACGCATCAAAGTACGCTTCCTGTTTACCCGAGCAGAAGACCACCAATTTGATGGCGGTGCCGGCAGTAACAACAACGATACCGATTCAGCTTGGGTCGATGTACTGACCCCATGGGCAGGCGAAGGCTATGGCGCACGCTTCCTTCCTCGAATCAATGAAATCGTGGTTATAGACTTCTTTGACGGCAACATCGACCGCCCCTTTGTGGTGGGCCGCCTACATGAAGCCCAACGCAGCCCAACCCGATTTGACAGTCAAGGCC
>NZ_JBWYIS010000043.1:0-328 GCF_056779945.1 Acinetobacter sp. ANC_7635
GGTCTTGGATCCATGCAGGGCTGATGTGCCATGCTTGTTCGAGGCCTAGGCTGGCATTGTCTTGGTGGTCACTGTGTTGGTGTTTGCTTTGTACTGAGCCTGCGCCTTCTTCTTGTTCGAGGGCTGTGGCTTGCCAGCGTTGTAGGTGAACTGCGGTGGGTTGTAGGCTGCGTTGTCCGATAAAACTGGTGATGCTATCAAATTGTTCTGTCGCATCACTACGGTGGTAGCGGATGATGCGTCGGTTAAGCGCTTGGTATTGGCTGTTGTCATCAATCAGGCGGAGCTTTTGTGCTTCGATCGGGCTGTTGTTGCTCGGTACAATCGG
>NZ_JBWYIS010000044.1:0-322 GCF_056779945.1 Acinetobacter sp. ANC_7635
GTTTTTAATGCAGCATCCGCAGCGTCTAATTCATCAGATGCTTTTTTAACTTCTTCTTTAGTTACATTTTTTGATGGATCGCGACCATCAGTAACGAGTTGTAAAGCTTCATTAATTTCTTTTTGAAGTGCATCACGTGTTTCATCAGTATATCTTGCTGACTCTTCTAACTTTGCATTGTCATTAAGTTTAGTCTGAAGGTCTTTCGCCTTCGTCTCAAGCGCAGTTAATTCCGCTTCTGTTGCTAATGAGTCTTCAAACTCTTGTTGTGCATTGGTTTTTAATGCAGCATCCGCAGCGTCTAATTCATCAGATGCTTTTT
>NZ_JBWYIS010000045.1:0-300 GCF_056779945.1 Acinetobacter sp. ANC_7635
GGCCTTGACTGTCAAATCGGGTTGGGCTGCGTTGGGCTTCATGTAGGCGGCCCACCACAAAGGGGCGGTCGATGTTGCCGTCAAAGAAGTCGATGACCACGATTTCATTGATTCGAGGAAGGAAGCGTGCGCCATAGCCTTCGCCTGCCCATGGGGTCAGTACATCGACCCAAGCTGAATCGGTGTCGTTGTTGTTACTGCCGGCACCCCCATCAAATTGGTGGTCTTCTGCTCGGGTAAATAGGAAGCGTACTTTGATGCGTCCCCATTCATCGACATGGATTTCTTCTCCTGCAGGTC
>NZ_JBWYIS010000046.1:0-291 GCF_056779945.1 Acinetobacter sp. ANC_7635
TGTTTAGAACCACTGGCATCATTACCGAAGCCTCACAAGGACAAAGCGATGGGGCACTGACCCTCTACAAACTCACGCTCAACGATGCAACTTCACTTTGGCACAAACGCCGTAACAGTCGCGTATTTATGAACAAATCCGTGGTCGAAGTGGTCGAAATCCTCTTTGAAGAATGGCAAAACAAAAGCCCACTCTTTGCATCGAGCCTCAGCCTAGACCACAGTGGATTGCAACAACAATACGACATCCGACCCTTCATCATGCAAAGCAACGAAAGCGACTACGACTTTC
>NZ_JBWYIS010000047.1:0-288 GCF_056779945.1 Acinetobacter sp. ANC_7635
GTCCCCATTCATCGACATGGATTTCTTCTCCTGCAGGTCCCACCACTTTGGCGCGTTGCGGATGGGTGCTAGGTCGATGTTGTAGTGGGTTATATTCGGGTACGGTTTTGATGTTGCGTCGTTGTAGGATGAGTTCGCTGGCTTGGCGTTCTTGGTCCTTGTGGGTTGCTTGGTTGGTGTCTGTCTTGTGTTTTGGTGTCCATTGGCTGCGTTGTAGCAGTTGTTGGACTTGTTGGTCTAAGTCTTTGGGTAGGTTGTTTTGGTTGTAGTAGCGTTTGCCAACAATGA
>NZ_JBWYIS010000048.1:0-279 GCF_056779945.1 Acinetobacter sp. ANC_7635
AGCCCATAATGCGAGGTTCAACCCCAACAGTGGTTGCACCAATCACTTTGGCACGAGGTTTTAAACCATATTTTTCTACAGCTGCATCAGACGCAATCAGAATCGCAGCAGCACCATCGTTAATTCCTGATGCATTACCTGCGGTTACTGTACCGTCTGCTTTTACAACAGGTTTTAACTTGGTTAAGGCTTCTAAAGTGGTTGATGCACGAGGATGTTCATCTTTTGCCACCACAACCGCATCACCTTTACGCTGTGGAATAGTCACAGGCACGATTT
>NZ_JBWYIS010000049.1:0-279 GCF_056779945.1 Acinetobacter sp. ANC_7635
GTTTGTCTAATACAAACTGAGTTGTACCTTCTGGTGGGCAGCCATAACCTACAGGCATTGTGGTTAATGCTGTATATTGACCTTGTGCATCCGTGAAGATCGTACGACGTAAGTTAAAGTCAGATTGAGACTTATCAAAGAACGAGTAGTTACCTAAGCTGTTTGCATGCCAAACTTCAACTTTAGCGCCTTCAATGATGTTACCTTCAGTATCTTTAACGATACCTTCAATAATTAAAGTTGGGATTTTGCCTTCTTCAGAACCATCATCCATACGTG
>NZ_JBWYIS010000050.1:0-273 GCF_056779945.1 Acinetobacter sp. ANC_7635
CTGTTGGAGTGATGAGGCTATTGGCATTTGCATCGATCAGCGCTTGTTCTGCCGCAGCGTATGCTGCTTCTGCTGCCTCTACTGCTGCTTCAGCCGCTGCTAGAGCTTCTCCAATATCATCAACAACACCATCTTCATCTTCGTCATTTACTGTTGGTAAAGTGATATCAACCAGATCATTCAAACGACCTTGTAGCGCATCTTTTTCTGCTTGTACTGCCTCAGGTAACGCTGTCACTTTTGTTTGTGCTTCTGTTTTCGCAGCAAGTGCAT
>NZ_JBWYIS010000051.1:0-256 GCF_056779945.1 Acinetobacter sp. ANC_7635
ATCAGCGCTTGTTCTGCCGCAGCGTATGCTGCTTCTGCTGCCTCTACTGCTGCTTCGGCATCTGCCAATACTTGTTCGTACTCATCTGCTATGCCATCTTCGTTTTCATCATTTACTGCTGGTAAGGTGATGTCGACTAGATCATCTAAGCGTGCATCCAATGCGTCTTTGTCTGCTCCTTCTGGAAGTGCATCAACTTTCGCTTGTGCATCTTCTTTAGCAGTAAGCGCATCATCACGTGCTTGAGTCAGCTCAG
>NZ_JBWYIS010000052.1:0-255 GCF_056779945.1 Acinetobacter sp. ANC_7635
TGAATTGTTTGAGTGGAATTAAGGCATTGGTCGAGAGACAGATGAGTTCTGCTTGCACGCCTTCGTTAAGGGCATGGCTGCCATCGATGCGGTGTAGGAAGACTTGGCTATTCAGTTGTGAATGACTGAATTGGATGTGGAGGGCTCTGTTTTGGGCGGTTAGACCGAGCTGTTCCAATGCCGAAAAGATGTTGGCAAGCATGGTTATTATCTGTCTTTTATAATTTAGTAAGGCTAAAGAATTTCTTAATATTT
>NZ_JBWYIS010000053.1:0-252 GCF_056779945.1 Acinetobacter sp. ANC_7635
CTTTTTCTGCTTGTACTGCCTCAGGTAACGCTGTCACTTTTGTTTGTGCTTCTGTTTTCGCAGCAAGTGCATCATCACGTGCTTGAGTCAGCTCAGCAAGTTCTGTTGGCGTGATTAAACCATCTGCTTCGGCATCTGCTAGCGCTTGCTCTGACTCAGCATATGCTGCTTCAGCCGCCTCTACTGCTTCTGTCGCTTCTTCAAGTGCTGCAACTGCATCATCCACACCATCTTCGTTTTCATCATTTACTG
>NZ_JBWYIS010000054.1:0-250 GCF_056779945.1 Acinetobacter sp. ANC_7635
GTGATGTGATCAAAGCGACTGATGAATTAGACGCTGCAGATGCTGCATTAAAAACCAATGCACAACAAGAGTTTGAAGATTCATTAGCAACAGAAGCGGATTTAGCCGCGCTTGAGACGAAGGCGAAAGAACTTCAGACTAAACTTAATGAAAATGCAAAGTTAGAAGAGTCAGCAAGATATACTGATGAAACACGTGATGCACTTCAACAAGAAATTAATGAAGCTTTACAACTCGTTGCTGATGGTCG
>NZ_JBWYIS010000055.1:0-245 GCF_056779945.1 Acinetobacter sp. ANC_7635
ATGCAGGGCTGATGTGCCATGCTTGTTCGAGGCCTAGGCTGGCATTGTCTTGGTGGTCACTGTGTTGGTGTTTGCTTTGGACTGAGCCTGCACCTTCTTCTTGTTCGAGGGCTGTGGCTTGCCAGCGTTGTAGGTGGACTGCGGTGGGTTGTAGGCTGCGTTGTCCGATAAAACTGGTGATGGTATCAAATTGTTCTGTCGCATCACTACGGTGGTAGCGGATGTTGCGTCGGTTAAGCGCTTGG
>NZ_JBWYIS010000056.1:0-240 GCF_056779945.1 Acinetobacter sp. ANC_7635
ATATCACTTTACCAACAGTAAATGATGAAAACGAAGATGGTGTGGATGATGCAGTTGCAGCACTTGAAGAAGCGACAGAAGCAGTAGAGGCAGCAGAAGCAGCATACGCTGCGGCAGAACAAGCGCTGATCGATGCAAATGCCAATGGTCTCATCACCCCAACAGAACTTACTGCACTGACTCAAGCGCGTGATGATGCACTTGCTGCGAAAACAGAAGCACAAACAAAAGTGACAGCGT
>NZ_JBWYIS010000057.1:0-238 GCF_056779945.1 Acinetobacter sp. ANC_7635
ACGAGTTGTAAAGCTTCATTAATTTCTTGTTGAAGTGCATCACGTGTTTCATCAGTATATCTTGCTGACTCTTCTAACTCTGCATTGTCATTAAGTTTAGTCTGAAGGTCTTTCGCCTTCGTTTCAAGCGCGACTAAATCCGCTTCAGTTGCTAATGAATCTTCAAACTCTTGTTGTGCATTGGTTTTTAATGCAGCATCTGCAGCGTCTAATTCATCAGTCGCTTTGATCACATCAC
>NZ_JBWYIS010000058.1:0-237 GCF_056779945.1 Acinetobacter sp. ANC_7635
ACAAGTATTGGCAGATGCCGAAGCAGCAGTAGAGGCAGCAGAAGCAGCATACGCTGCGGCAGAACAAGCGCTGATCGATGCAAATGCCAATGGCCTCATCACGCCAACAGAACTTACTGCATTGACTCAAGCACGTGATGATGCACTTGCTGCGAAAACAGAAGCACAAACAAAAGTGACAGCGTTACCTGAGGCAGTACAAGCAGAAAAAGATGCGCTACAAGGTCGTTTAAATGA
>NZ_JBWYIS010000059.1:0-227 GCF_056779945.1 Acinetobacter sp. ANC_7635
GTTCAATTTCTGGATGGCCATCGAGTTTGAACCAGTAGCCGACTTGGCTGTCTCTGACGCTGGCTTTGGCGATGAATTGTTTGCTTTGTCCGGCGTAGTAGTCGCTGAGGTGTTGGTTGAGTTTTTCGACTTGGCTGTTACCTGAGGCGGTGGCTTGGTCTTCGCCTTTGAGGTCTTGGATCCATGCAGGGCTGATGTGCCATGCTTGTTCGAGGCCTAGGCTGGCA
>NZ_JBWYIS010000060.1:0-225 GCF_056779945.1 Acinetobacter sp. ANC_7635
ATGACACCACAGGACAAATCTCCACCCAACTGCAAAACACCCACGGGGCGAGCCAACTCAACCTAGGGAATCTCAGTCATCCCAAAGCAACCGCAGAAAGTGAAGGACGTGGTGAAGGTTTCGAACTCAGAACCGACCAATGGGGTGCAGTACGAGCGGGAGAAGGCATACTCATCTCCACCTACAAACAAGAACAAGCCAAAGCAAACCATCTCGATGCAAGCG
>NZ_JBWYIS010000061.1:0-224 GCF_056779945.1 Acinetobacter sp. ANC_7635
GCCAAGTTGAAAAACTCAACCAACACCTCAGCGACTACTACGCTGGACAAAGCAAACAATTCATCGCCAAAGCCAGCGTCAGAGACAGCCAGGTCGGCTACTGGTTCAAACTCGATGGCCATCCAGAAATTGCACAACACAGCGGAGCTGATCAAGAATTCCTCATTGTTGGCAAACGCTACTACAACCAAAACAACCTACCCAAAGACTTAGACCAACAAGTC
>NZ_JBWYIS010000062.1:0-216 GCF_056779945.1 Acinetobacter sp. ANC_7635
CAGCTGTAGAAAAATATGGTTTAAAACCTCGTGCCAAAGTGATTGGTGCAACCACTGTTGGGGTTGAACCTCGCATTATGGGCTTTGGTCCGGCACCTGCGATTAAAAAACTGTTAGCACAAACCGGTTTAACACTAGAGCAAATGGATGTGATTGAGCTGAACGAAGCGTTTGCAGCACAAGCATTGGCGTGTACACGTGACCTAGGTTTAGCCG
>NZ_JBWYIS010000063.1:0-200 GCF_056779945.1 Acinetobacter sp. ANC_7635
CTTGCTCTGCCTCAGCATATGCTGCTTCAGCCGCCTCTACTGCCTCTGTTGCTTCTTCAAGTGCTGCAACTGCATCATCCACACCATCTTCATTTTCATCATTTACTGCTGGTAAAGTGATATCAACCAGGTCATTTAAACGACCTTGTAGCGCATCTTTTTCTGCTTGTACTGCCTCAGGTAACGCTGTCACTTTTGTT